>CALUTX010000325.1 GCA_944323815.1 uncultured Parabacteroides sp.
TAAAAACTCCTTATCCTGTTACGGCATTGCTTCTTCACTCCTTAAACATCAAAATATCTTTATTGATGTCATTTTATCTTAAAAACCGCAAAAAGATTGTCAAAATCAGGCTGAAACACATCGAAATTTTAGAGGAATCTATTTATGTCATAACGATTGTAATTAACGGGCCGTAAAAAATAGTTTGCAAAAGAATATAAAAAGATCAGCACTCAAAAGAAGCATAATAGCTCCTTTTGAGCGCTGATCTTTTGCGTAAATCGCTCAATAAAAACAATCTATCTATAAAAGGCGAATCAGCTTATTGGCGATACACGAGATACATATTTTATATTTCTTTTACCACTTTGTTGAAGATTAAATGTGTGAAAATATCATCAACTTGTTTTGCAATTTCAGTAGACTTCACGAGTGTTCCTAACTCTATGTTTCCTTCTTGACCGTGATATGATAAGTTGGCAGAAGTGATCAATGTTTTTTCTTGATCCACTGAAATCACTTTGGCGTGTAATGCGGCCATGGAATCGCGTCCACCAGGGAAATCATATATATGAAGGAATCGCCCTTTGTATCGGCAAAGTTTGTCAAAACTTTTCTGGGCACCAATATTATTTACAAAGAACTTGATATAGATGCCTTTTTGACTTTTTTCTATAAGCACATCAAGAAGATCGGCAAAATACCCTGACAATGAGTACCCTGTAATCAAAATATTTCGCTCAGCACCCTGGATCAGACTTTCTACCGTGTTTTTTGTGGATTTTGCCTTTACCGCAAAAGATGGGGGGACGGTCACAACCAATGATGCATCTATGCTTGAATTCAATCCATACGCTGTTGATACCATTTTATAGATTTCTTCTGCTTGCTTCCAAGACAAAGAAGGATACCTTTTCATAATTTGTGGTATCGAGGCATCTGTTCCAGCAAGTCTATCGGTGTTTATTTGTCCCAGTAAAATATCGAGATTTATATTTCCAGTTGACATAGCTCACACACCAACTCTCTGAAGAAGGACTCTTTTTCTCGTAAGGCAATGGGTACTACCAAACCTCTATCAAGCATACGATTTCCGTTTTCGCACGCAGTTTCAGAGATCATACAGCATGAGTGACAGGCTGCACCGTTCAGGTTGTTACCAGCCGGCACATTACTCATACACTCCGGATCATTGGTGCAAAGGAGTGCTTCTTGAAAAGCATCCTTCATTAGCGGCACTAGTTTATTGATATTTCCAAGCTCCACCAGTCCGCCTAAAGAACCTTCTTTATCAGCGCTACCCGTATAAAGGAGAATACCTGTCATCTTCTCGTTAAAATATATGCGTTCTCGTATTGCAGACGAAGAATACCCAGACGCCATTGACATTTGTTTGATTAACAGGTGCGCGAATGTGTGCATAAGAACGTATATGGCATTTCTCTTTATGTTCAGAGTCCATCCTTTAGAAACGCAAAACTCCTCATAGCACTCTTCATACCTCTGTGAAAGTGCTTTGACAGAGGGTATATCAAGCCAGCGGCTCAATGCAGCTTTATTAAACTCAATAAATACACCTTCACCATTTACTTCGGCGGCTGGTAACCATTTTTCAGTTTTCCCCTTATTGAGATACACTATATTGGTCTGGGCATCCGCATCAGGATCTGGAGCATCCACACGAGTAAATCCAAGAAGAACTTTTACTTCTCGAAGGCGGGTGATTCTGATAATACGACTAAAATACGGTTTCAGATATTCTGGCAGTGAATCTTCTTCTGCCTTGAAGTGTTTCTTGTTTGAAGCATACGCTGGATCGTTGTGATGGGTGATAGCGTCATACTCCATTTGCTTGATCTCTTTGAACTCGGTAATATTACTTAATCTTCGAGTAAGGGCTTCATCAAATTCCTCACGAGAATATCTCTCTGCAAAGTATTTTTTATATGCAGCTGTGATGCCGTCATCTCCCATTACATCCTTCAGAAGTTCAATATCATGAAGATGTTCATCAATCAAATTATATAAAGGATTTACCCAAGGAGGAATAGAGATCGCACTTCTACTTACAGAGAAGTAGACATTGGATGCACCTCGCTGCGACGGAATGACTTTTTTGTCACACCTCTCATTCCTCGATCTCGGACGAAATGGGTGATGTCCCATACAATGTAAATCAGAGAAGTTATCTCCTTGAGTGGCTCCACTCATGCTACGCTTTGCCCCGCATAGCTTACACTCAACCCACATATCAGCAAGCGTAGAAGTGTTACCAGTAGAATACATTCTAAGCTGCCCTTTGCAGTTGGTCGCCCCCCGATGGACCCACCAACTCCAAGGGAAATCATCCATGTGCCCATTTTCGCAAATCGTGATAAATCGAGAAGGATAAGCAGGTTTGTGGCAATCCGGACAATTTACTCCAAATCTCAGATAACAATCCAAGTCAAAATTGTCTCTCATATCAAAAAGACGCCCGCACTTCAAGTTGGAACAAACATGAATATATGGGAAAGAAACAACCGGAACATCCCCAGAGTAAGAAGTCCGAGGCATATAGAAACAATCAACTCCAAGATACGAGGCCAGTCTACCGTCAATGATCTTCTTGCCTTTTTCTTTCCAATAGTTTATGTCTAGCACTGTTACAGAATCTTTGACCGCATCAACGATTGCACCAGGGCCAAAGGTAGTGATAATCTGGTTTGGGCGTAATTCACCCAATTTGTTGTTATCATATCCAGCCATATTACTCCTCCGTGTAATAGAACATATTTGCGGCATTTTCCACTTCACGCATAGAGTTAAGCGTAGCCTTTTCGGTGTCTTTACAGGCCTGGCCGTAATAGTTCATGAGCCGATTGTATCTTTCTGTTCCATAGACGTAATACCGCAAAGGCTTGCCTTGGGCGGCTAAAAGTTTCCACCAATCGACAAATTGGTCAATCTCAGCCTCAGCGTCTTGTCGAACTTCCGGTTTAACTATATTCAGACGCTCCAGAATTAGAGACTTTATCTCCGCCATCTGCTCTGCGGAAAGAGCTGCAATCTCAGCAGCGCCCTCATTGGAAGCCATATCTGGATATTTGAGCCGTATTGCTGAAATAATCAAAGCGTGCAGCACACGATCTCTAGCTCTTGCAGAGAACGGCGTTGCAGTAGTTCCTTCTACAAATCTGTATAGCTGAGAGTGGTAACCAGTGAAATTCTCATAATGAGAAAGATCACGAGGACGATACGGATTATAGAGAGTAAATACTAGGCCAGGAAACGCACGACCAATTCGGCTTGTAGCCTGAATATACTCGGAATTTTGCTTCGGCTGACCGGTTACTGCCATTAATCCAAGTCTGTCAACATCCATACCAACTGCTATCATATTCGTTGCAACCGCAGTATCAAGACAATCCTTGGAATCACAGGTTGCCTCAAGCTGTCTTAGCTTGTTAGGGATTTCATAAGACGACATTCTCGATGTGATTTCAACTCTTTTGTTGAGATAACGAACCTTTTCCATGTTATACTTCGTTTTAATTCGATAGATTCGCTTCGGAATATCGTCTTGCAGCAAACGAACAGCACCGCCCAACTCTCGAATACTGTTATAGTACCCAACTAGTGAATAGTAGGGATCAATGACATCCTTATACTCATCCTCTTGGGCAAGTTGGAACGCAGTTTGGAGAATAATTGCATACATTCTCAGCAAAGTGGTCTTGACCGATTGCCCTGGTGCGCAAACTCCTACATACTTTCGGAACGGATCATCTTTAATAGGAATTTCGTTTATAAAGAAACTATCTCCAATCTCAAAACCATTCGGTGGAAATTGCGCCGTGGATTTACGCGCATAAAGACACTTTGTCTGTTCGGATGCATTTTTGATAGTAGCAGTTGAAACTACATATTTGGGCTTAATTCTTTTTTCACCATAAGTACACATTTCCTCTATGATGGTCTCATATGCACCATATACGGTCCCGAGCGGACCGGTAATCAAATGCAACTCATCTTGGATAATTAGCTCCGGCGGAAGGAACGGACGAATTGGTGTTAATGTTGATGTTGGCAACTTTTGTGTTCTGTTATGCCGTTTATGTTCTTCACCTATGGCAACATACCCATCTCGACTACAAACTCTATCTACCCGTCCAAATAGGGCGTTGGTTTTAACGTCCCAAGGTAAACGAGCAAACTTATCAACTGTGGACAGAATAATTGTCGGGCACTTTGCATAGATTTCTTCATCCACAAGATATACCGGAATCTGAATCCGCTTTTGCTTGTATTTATAAAACAGGCAAGTATTGTCTGCACAATAAATTGCAACGGATTTCTGCTCAGGATCAATGTAGAATTCTTCTTCCGTAAGTGGCTTTCCACAGAAGGGACAAGTTAACAGTTGCTTATAGAGCAGGTTGCGTTTTCTTTTCGCCTCACCCGGCTTATCAGCCTTTTCTACTAGCTCCTCGAATTTATTTGGTGTTACACCTCCACCAACCCAGAAACCTATGCTGATTGGCTCGGTTCCATACTTGGGATATGTTTTTTGGCGGATTAGCTCAGCAGCAAGAACCATTTTAGTTATACGATCTCGTTGTTGTGTGGTCAGAAGACGAAGTGTGTAGCGGAGTATTGCCGTTACGCCACCATCAGAATTGTATTCAGATGTATCCGACGCCCGTAACCTTCTGTTTGCAATGACAAATGCCATCAATCCCAAATATGCCTCTGTTTTACCGCCGCCAGTCGGAAAATAAAGCAGGTCAACCACTTCGCGGTCTTTATGCAACGGATCTACAATTCCGCTTAAATTCATCAGAATAAAAGCAATCTGGAAAGGTCTCCATCCAAAATCGGTGTCCGGATTTCTTGGGTCTACAAAATCCTTGAAATTACATTCTATGCCAGCGCCATGCTTCTTAGAGTAACTCATAATATTTCTCTGAAGCAGCATGGAGCGGTTCATAAAACAAAACGCATCAAACGCAATCTCATTACTTGTGATAAGAAAAATACCTTCACGAATTCTATTCAAGGCTTCTCTACAATGGGCAACCACTTTGTCGCCTATCGTACTCTTAAATTCCTGACTGGCCATTTTCTCATCTGAGACAAGTTTTTGTTCAATCCATTTCTCGTATGAATCAGCTAAAATATTTAACCGTTCAAGGATACCATCTTTGTTTTTAGGATTGGACATGAATCGCATTGAGAAAAAGAACTTATCAAATCCTTTCAAAGCAGCGCTTACACCAGGAAATTCATATTCAGGAATGAAATCAGATTTTACCCATGCTGTTTTTCCATCAACAGCCTCATCCCATGTTGCAGCACAATTCCTACCACGCCCCAAAATCGGACGTTGTTCAAAGTAGAACTCATCCTCAGCAAGTACGTCTCGACAAATATTTTCAGAAAAGAAGACCCTATCTCCATTGGCGGAATATGCTTTCAGTTCGACTTGAAACATCATGGATTCCACATCATTCTCGGAGTTTTTACGACGATTTATAACATAGGCTGTTACCAGCGAATACCTCGTTTTAAGAGGTATTCTGGAAATATGTACGACGACATTTGAATCTTCTACAAGACGGAATTCTGCATTTCTTTCAAAAGAGGTAAAATCAATGCAAATTGTGGATTTCATTGGCTGTCGGGTAAAACTAGCATGGTTATATTCCTTGCCATCTTTCCCGACTTTCTTGTCTACAGAGCGTACATAGTCGCCCCAAGAGACATCAATGTTGATGCTCTTAGTGGATGATGCGATGTAAAAACTAATACCTATAGACGTAGGCAGCTTAAAGCTGGTTGTCATTATAGGTTCATTATCATCATCTTCACCAGCGGTATAATCGTCAGAATCACCATACGCAATATCGGCATCTACCTCTTGTTCGCCAGCAGTAGCAGTGCCTTTATCAACAGCCTGAGAAGCAAGCATCCCCACAATATAGGCGCTTCTCGGATTTTCATCTAATACCTCATCGTCAGACTGCGGCCCCATCAAGTCAGTTCTAAGAGCATTGATAATCTCCTGCCGCACTTTTGCATATTTGAATCTATCAGGCAAAGTTATCCCTCCTTGATCTTATGTGCTGTACCTAGGGTATACTTACAGGTGTTTCCAAGTTTGATGTTATCATCAGAAATCAAGCGATACTCCCAAACCTTATGGTCAGGATCTGCTGTAGATGCAAAATGACACCATTTGATACCTTCACGCGCTTTTGCAACCACTTCATCTGCGGTGACTTCATTGGAGGCTTTTACTTCTACCATGAATTTTCCACTTGTTGTCTCCACTAAGAAGTCTGGGTTATACTGTTGACCAGCCTGCCAGAAAAGGCCCAACTGATTCAAAGGTGGTTTAATCCAACGAATCACGTCTGGATCTTCTTCTAGGATGATAGAGAACAGACGCTCAGGATCACTGTCAAAAGCATTTTCGGTATAATATGCCTTCTTATATCCTGTAAATAGGTATTTCTTGATATTTGCCTTATCCGTGAATGGTTTATCAAAACGAACGCGACCATCTTTTTTGACATTCTTTACGAATTTGCGGAAGAGGATCAGATCTTTCTGAACGATATGAATGTCCTCGGTTTTACGTTCTGTATGTTCAAAGATCTGTTTTCTGATGTCGGAAACGATCAGGGAGGCATAACGACGAACTATCTTACGCTTGTCTTCTTCATTACCATCAATCTGTGCAAGATATTGATCCACAACGTCAATAATGAAATCAGCATCTTCGTAGGATAGCTCACTGATAGAGTCAAGAAGCATACAGGCTAG
>CALUTX010000326.1 GCA_944323815.1 uncultured Parabacteroides sp.
AAGAATCTAGAATATGTTGAAATCGGTGATGATAACTTCTACTATGTTACATCTTTTCGAATCGTTGGATTACCCTATCTCTCTGATGTCATTATTGGAATGAACAACTTTCTTGGTAATTCTAATCAGTCTTTTGTCATTTCTCATTGTCCATTACTGATGTCAATTCAGATAGGAAGGAATTCATTTACTCATTATGATAATGACTTCATTATTGAGGAATGTCCTTTACTCGAATATCTTATGCTGGAAGGATATAATTTCCATAGTTCTCCATTTGTGTTGAACAGTATGATTACTCCCTATTTGAAACATAGATGCATTGCATTTAAGCAGTCTTACTAGTATAATGATCGGATACAGTAGTTTCATACAAACAGAATCATTTGTTGTGAAAGGACTTGAGAGGTTATATTCTCTATCAGTTGGAAGTATAAACACTTATTCAGCATCATTCTACATGTCAACTGTGATTATTGAGGGTAGTGAACATAGTTTGGATCCTAATTAGATCTTCCTAGTCTGCAAACAATCTCTATCGGTGATAGTGTCTTTTCTCAGTCGAAATCTATCTCATTACGCAGTAGATTGTACTTGTATTCTTTTATCATAGATCTTCCTCAGTTGTATTCGATTTCACTCGGTCGAAATGCAATGTATGGATCATCGATTGAAGATTCAGTGCTCATCATGGAAAGTAACTGATCTTGAGTGTTAGTGAATAGATATTCCATCACTGTATTCGTTGACATCAATGGATCGTAGTTTCCATGATGTGCGCCATCTAGTTTTATCCGGTATTCATAACCAGTTGATTTCACATAGATATGACATCATTGAATGATGTTTCTCTTCCTAATTCATTTGATTTCGTCTATACTCTTGCCATCAATAACATATCTCCAGCACTAACATCCATTATTCCATATCAGAATTCTTCAACCATTGATTCTCTTCCCTCTTCCTCTGTGAATATAACCATTCCTAGTAATCTGTGGATGAATATATCTTCGATTTCCACACTTCTCAATCGATTCACTGATATGGAGAGATTGAAAATCGGAGACAATGACCTTGAAACCGTGAAAGAATTCCACTTGAATGGAATGAGCAAACTACAAGTAATCGAGATAGGAAAGAATAGTTTCACGAGTACACCTAATTCCAATGGATTTGATGAACAACGATCTTTCGAAATACTCAACTGTTCAGAATTGGAGAGTGTAACTATTGATGACTACAGTTTCAGTGATTGTGCATCTACTTTCGAGATACGAAGTTGTCCAAATTTAGTATCAATTCAATTAGGACGAATGACGTTCTTCAATGTATTGGAAGTGACAATTCAAAGTAAAGGTTTTCCATCTGATTTATCCTAGATTTAAACAAGCTCACATCCATATCACTTGATGAATATTCACTTTATGGACAGTACACTCATTCTTCTACTGCTGTTAGTTCAACAAGTACTCTAACATTACGAAGTAGAATAGGATTTGTGTGAACATTTAGATCTACCTCTCCTTACCACAATCTATTCTCCTCAATTCAGTTTTGTCAATTTCCGTCGTGTATTACTGACCAGCTTGCCATTGGCAAGTAATATCACACTTCCACATGCATTTGAACATGTGAAAACACGAACAGCTACTTGTAAGTTACTATGAATTGATTACCAGTAGTTATTCATCAATACTTAGAAGAAATGGTATCTGTATCTGAAGATGATAGTTGTATGGAGTTCCTATTTTATCAGAGTGAAGCTGTTACTGATTTGGTAATCAGCAATAATCTATGCAATGATTATACAGCTTCCATGATTGATTTCACTCATTACACGAATCTAGAAAGTCTAGAGATTGGAGATTCCAATTTTCAACATGTGAGTGAATTTGTGATTGATGGATTTGATGAACTGAAATCGTTGAAGATTGGAATCAATTCATTCACTAGGAGTATTAATAGTTATGGAGATGATACATCTCGATCATTTTCTGTATTGAATTGTGATAAATTAGAATCAATTGAAATAGGATTATCTAGTTTTGGTGATTATGCAGGATTATTTGAATTGAAGAATCTTCCTAAATTATCAACAATCAAAATTGGAGAAATTGGAAGTTATTCATACAATTTCTATGATTCTTCATTTGTTATAAAAGGCATAATAGATGTGATATTGCTAATGAATAGATCTTCCTCATTTGAATTCTATAGAATTAGGTGATAAAGCATTCCGTGAATCATTATCAACAGTGATATCAAGTATTTGAATGATTTGAATGAATAGTTAATAGATCTTCCACATTTGAATTCTATCAAACTTGGTTGGGGTGCACTTCGTGGAAGAGACGATTCATCTTGTTCATTGAAAATGGAAAGTAATATTGATATGAATGAATTGATTTTTAGATCTTCCTAATCTAACATCCATCACTTATGTTGGAAATTGGTATGGATATAATTTCTACTATCCTCGTTCAGTTACTCTTTCTAGTTTGATATTGAATGATTGAATGATGAATAGATATTCCGAATCTACAAATAGTTGATCTTTCTCGTTCATTTGGATATGTCGAATCCAAATCAATCACTAGTATTTTTATGAATATGAATGAATGAATAGATGTTTCTCCTAGGCTTGCTGATCTAGTGCAAATCTAAATAGAATGGAATGAATAAATGATTGTTGTGAGTAATTAAGTATATGAATGATACTATCAAAATCAATTATGATTTCATTTTTCATTTGATAACTAGTATTTGAAATAATATTTGATATCACTATCGATTTTGAGTATACATTCATTACTCATACTTGATAGAACTACAGACTGAGCTGTTTACAGAGTTGAATAGCCAAATAGGTAGAATTGATGGAATCGGAACCACAATTTCATGAAATAGACTACTTATCAAGAATAATATGATTTGATTGATTATTATGAGTATTGAACATATGAGATAAAATGGAATTGATTGGGATAGAAACAGATATTGATTCGAATACTATTTCATTGATTGCATTTATGTAACGATTGTAACAAGATGGAATAGGTGTGGTTATAGCATAATCCATGTATTCTCTATTTGAAAGAGTATTTGTTACACTTATTTTGGAGATGACTGTATTAATGGAAGAGTTGATTTTGTAGATTTATAGAAAATAAGTGCAGTATTATTCATTCTATCTCATTTTGCATTTCTCATATTCCTCAACTGTTCTATATGTTACATATTAGTTTTTATCAGTATGATTGAATGATAGTTAAATTATCAAGTACTCGGTCTTAGAAAATGATTCTTGATTAAGTATGGAAATCTAAGTTAATTGTTTTTGCACCCTGCTATAAGTATGTTCAGTGTAGCTTATAGTATGTTGGATACATCTATAAGGAAGTATGTAATACAACAAGGGATATCAAACCATTCTACTGTACCAGACATTTTCAACACTATATAGAATGAAATTCAATTGGATTCAAGATATGATGATAAATAGTAGTTAATGTCTTTTGTGCAACACCATGGAGGCCGATTATTTCGATCTCCTAGTTGTAACGACGCCTTGATATCCCTTTATCAGTTCCTGAGCAAACCAGGTCACGCAAGGTATCCGGTTTTCACACCTGTTTAACCGTTCGCCATTATCGTCCAGAAATAGGGTTTTGCGCAGAAGACGCCATTTACTAACTACTGTTTGACATACTCTGTACAACATAGTTCAAGGAAAAACATGCACAGAATGTCATTCAATAAGGAATCTTGAAATCTAGAATATTACAAATTTAAAATAGTTCCATCAATGAAATAGGATTCTAACGAGAATCATGATTCCATTTCCTAAAATTACATTTCATTAGCATTTGTTCAATATTCATAATAATCAATAAAACAGTGTAATACTCTTATTATTAGTCTGTATTATGAATTCTATTACTACTTGAGTATTCAACTCTGTGGTACTGAATTACATCTTAATCTGTAGTTTTATCGATTGATCTAATGCATCAAGCATGAGTAATGAATATTACTATCAAAATCGATGATGATATCAAAACTCACTTCAAATACGAGTAAATAAATGAAATAGGTATTAGTGCTGATAGAGTCATTCATAAAGAATACTACTTGCAACAATCATTTATTCATTCCATTCTTTAGATTTGCACTAGATCAGCAAGAATTGGAGAAACATCTATTCATTCATTCATATTCATATAAATACTAATGATTGATTTGAATTGAACATTCTGGAATGGTTTATCATAGGAAATAGGAAGACGAACTGTTTGAAGATTCGGAATATCTATTCATGATTCAATCATTCAATATCAAACTGGAAAGAATTACTGAACGAGGATATTTGAAACTATTTCCTTCAGAAGTGATGGATGTTAAATTAGGAAGATCTAAAAATCAATTCATTCAATCAATATCACTTTCCATTTTCAATGAACAAGATGAATCACCGTATTTTCCACTGAGTGCCCATGAACCAAGTTGAATCGAATTCAAATGTGGAAGATCTATTATTCATTCAAATTATTCAAATACCTGATATCACTGTTGATACGGCAGCTTGGAATGCATGATCACCTAATTCAATAGAATACAAATTAGGAAGATCTATTCATTAGCAATATCATATCTATTATACCTTTTATCTCAAGTGAAGAAAAACAGAAATTGAATGAATAACTTCCAATCTCTCCAATTTTGATTGTTGATAATTTAGGAAGATTAATCAATTCAAATCCACCTCCATAATCACTAAAACTATATTCACCGATTTCAATTGATTCCAATTCATCACAATTCAATACATGAAATGATCGATTAGAATTGTATGCTATATTCCAATCCCATTTATCACTACTCTTCAAATGAGTGAATGAATTCATTCCAATCTTCAATGATTTCAAATGATTCGATCCATCTATTCTAAATCTATTGGCATTTTCAAAACATTTATCTCCTATTTCTATTGATTTCAACCATACCAAATGATCTAGATTCAATGAATTTTCATCTTTACAACAGTTAGATGCTATCACTAGATCTGTTATGTACCATGCCAACTGATATAATCTATTTGAATCATGAATATCAATTCGTTTATCACTTACCAACACTTCATCAACTACAACTGTTGGTTGTTCATTGTTCAACACACATCGAATACTTTCATTCATTCCTTTCACATACCATCCATCAAACAAATCAATTCCATTCAATTCTTCTCCATTTTCATAAACACATTCTCGAATTGCTGTTCCATTCTTTCTATCAATCAAATATCCGATTCCATTTCTTTTGAATTCACCATCTATTACATTGTATCCTCCAACATACAATGGAATTCGATTCAATACATCAGAATTGTTACAATCTTCATATTCGATCATTTCATCTCCTTCAAATTCTCTCACTATTCTCATCAATTCATCATTATTCCAATATCCTTCATATTTCAATTTACCATTTTCATTATATTCTATTCCTTTCCCATGTCGATTCAATTCTTCATCAAATTCACCTTTATAAATCATAATATTATTTCTATCACGAATCATTAATTTCAATCCTTTTTTACTATTCTCTATCATTCGATGATCTCCTTCTCCTAATACACTATTCCATTCTACTTTGAACAAGGCTTTTCCTTTCTCATATTCTGATATTCTTCCTATTCGTTGACCATCTTTCATCATCCACGATAATCTCAATATTCCATTTTCAAACAATTCACAACGACCTTCTACTTTCCCATCTTTCATTTCACTTATCA
>CALUTX010000327.1 GCA_944323815.1 uncultured Parabacteroides sp.
GTAACACTTCCAGAAGTCATCTTCCATTGAGCACTCTCAGAAATACCATAATACAGAGAGAACTGATGAGTTTCCTCTTTAGAAGTAGTCAGCATGTTCTTGAACACCAAATTTCCAGACACTCCATAAATTGTAAGATGAGCTCCAGAACTCCAAGAATCACCATAAGAATCAATCAACTTAACAGTGTATTGATTATTTGTTGAAGAGGTTAAACATTTCTCAATCGTACGTTCCTCACTATTGGCAAAACCAGAGCCTGTATAAAGTTTAGTTGAACCATCATAAACCTCGAATGATTCTTCCGAAGCATATGAAGAACCACATTTCTTTACAAACTTCACATAAGTCTGTGTAGAAGTGCAAGAAAGATCACTAAGCGCAATCGACACTACAAATCAACAATCAGGAAGAAGAATACAAAGAGCAAGAAAGAATACCATACACCTCATCATTCAATACTCACAAGAAAAAAAATGGATATGATTAGCTACCTAATGGTGTTATTGTGAATAACTAGATTAACCAATCAGATTACTAATAATGACCAATCAAATGCTAATTTTGAAATCATGCTTGAATGAATTCTATCCATAGTGTCTAAATATGGATTATTCATAGTATAATTAAATTCAGATGATAAAATGCTACGTGGAAAGCTAGTTAAAAAGTTCATTTGACCAAGATCAAGATTGTTCTCCTTTTGAGAAAAGAACCATCTAGATGTGATTAGAAAGAGAATAGAAGCAAGTTCATTGTGTGCCATAATTATAGAATCATAATTAGGACAATACTGAATATAATATGGATTGACTATTTGCAGCATTTCATTTGATTTCCATTATGTCACAACATGTGCGGAACTCCCTCTCCTATCTTCAGCATTCTCAGCCCAGGCTCTATACAGATCCTCTACTCTTCTACAAGGCTTGTCTTCAACAATATCAACTCAAGATGGGTAGTATGAATCGATATTCTGGTGCCAAGAAGAGAGTGATTATGAAACGTCCTATCTATCCCTTAACAATGACACTAATACCTCAAGCAAGATGGAAAGTGATCGACAATCATGTAGTGTCAAGGTCTAGGATTGTGGTAGCTAAAGCGTTGTATCATAGAGTTCTTAAGAAGTAACGTTTCAGTGTAGTTGATAACCCATTGTTTGTGTAATAATCTATTCTATATCCATACCTAACAGGAATAACCAAAGTTAACGACAGACAAGACTTTAACATAGTAATTCATTTTCATCAAATAATTTACTCCTCCTTAAGTTGTTGGACTATGATCACGACGAGAATAACAGGCTACTGGTATTAATAGTTCACATCACTATGTAAGCCATTACATAGTGATGACGTTCACACAATGAAAACGGAAGGTATAACTGATGAGAGAGCACTCTGGGACATATTACACAAATAATTCTTATAGAGAGTATTTTGAAGTTTAAGCCTTCAGAAAAGTCTGGTCATCAATTCTTCATTAGAATTATTTCCATATAAGTAACTCTATACTAATGAGAATATCTACCTAACGGGAGAATGATCAGTTATCATGTCTAGATCATTCACAAAGAATCTTGATTATAAAGACAGTAATGTATAGTTGTTTATACTATCTGACATATGAGAAAGGGAATAGTTTAGTCGGAGTTAATCCATGAAACTACTGAATTAATAAGGATGGGTTACTTTTTTCATACTGGTTTACAAAACATCTGACTAGTGTATTCTTAGGTGATCATTGAGATTATTTCGTCTGAGAATTACAGTGAATAATTCCAGTTGATTACGAATTGTTTGATAGTTGGGATTAGACATCCAAATGCTCTACTTGCATTTCTCCTAAACGATACTTCGTCAGAGAGGTTTCCACAATATCGAATATCCTACTATTGTTTAGAATAACAGTGGGATATAGAAAATGGTTATTTTCGTTTCAAACTACTATCATCGCTATAGGATAGCATGAAAAGCAGATAAACAGACTGGTTGAACAAGATTAGTGGTAAAGTAGTTTCTTACAGGATATGCTTCAGAAGAACAGCTAAATATTTGTTTATATTCTACTGGTTCCCCATATGATGAATCGATGAACTTGGGGAATATGTAGGAATTGTTTTCGAGTGATTCCTGATTCTCTGTTGTATGAATAGTATTAAATCTTACATACTCTCTGTTTAGGTTGGTCGCCGTTTCAAGCTAGATTCCGATCATAGTTGTTATTCCTTTCTAATAAACGACTCCATAGGAGATTGGAGTGTGTAGAATTTCATGGATTGGTTTGTACTCTCTCTTTCCTTTGTAGTTTGTAGATTGACTCTTACTGGATCAAAAGATGAAATGATGCGATTGCTGATCACTGGCCTGCTTAACACGTTCATAAGAAATATTCTTTTTCTTGTCAATGAATGTACAGGAATAAGCATTGATAGAAGAACGAGAATGACTCATTTGACGCGAAACCCAGTTGTCTATTTTTTATCGACTCCCCTAGGTCATAACGACAATTGTAACCCCTTATCGGTAGTTGTAATCTACCTACCAACAAGAGGTCTCAATTATTTGCATATGTTGACCTAGTCGATAAGGACACGGAATAGGTCCCCGGGTTTCACGCTTTGTTGCATCTTTTACACACTACTCCGTGTGACCGTTGCTGTTAGGTGTTCGCAATTGATGACGATGGAGTAACAATTGCATGCCCACGGAGCGACACTGTTAACCACAATGTTGTCTACTAATGAATAGAAATAATTTTCTCGTTTCTGGACGCACCTGCTTCCCAAGTCCAACCCATATATGAGTTTGTTCTTTATATATGTAGAGAAATAGTTTAAGTGTGTCATTGATAAATAAAGCATACATTATTCCATTATCACACAAGGTTCACATAAAAATGGTGCTTTTCAATGGATCAATCATTGCAAGTTCAATAATCCCTTTATAACTGCCATGAATGTTCTCTTTAAACCTACACAAGGTCAAGCCATGTTCAATAATGTGGATTCAATGAATGTGGTGACGAATACCAATGGAGAAGAGGTAACAATCTCGCCTGGTTATTATGCACTGAGTGAAATCATTGCAATTCTCAATACCATGACCAATACCACATTCTCAATATCTACAATGGCTACAAGTTATGGA
>CALUTX010000328.1 GCA_944323815.1 uncultured Parabacteroides sp.
ATGGGAGTGATCCGTATGCGCTGTATCATTGGTGGCAGCGGCAGATCGGTGGGATTAAAGGCGGGCATAGGTATTTTTTTCTGATGTGTCTTGCAATTTATGCCTACAAGTGCGGTGTACCGAAGAAACAGCTCCGGCAGGATATGCAGCAGGCGTTTGAAGATTTGCAAAAGGTGAAACACGAAAATTTTTTGACTGAGGATGATATTCGGAGTGCGCTGGAAGCCTACGATAAGGAGTATTACAATTTTACGATTGCGGATATTGAGGTATTGACTGATGTACGAATTGAGAAAAATAAAAGAAATGGGCGTAAACAAGAACATCATATAAAAATTATGAATGCTATTCGTGATATTGAACATCCAAATGGGGCATGGAGAAATATGTCTGGACGTCCAACTGTGCGGGAACAGGTTTTTAGATGGCGGGAACAGCACATGGAAGGTCGTAAAGCGGACTGCCATAGAGACACCGGGCTTGATCCGAAAACAATTCGTAAATGGTGGGATTATCAGCCGCCAGCAACAAGTTTTGAGGACGGTAATATTTTTGTGAAAATTCGTCCGTCGCAGGAGTTGAGTGATTCACTGGTAGAGGATATAAAAAAAAGGTCGTAAATCGCCACAGAAATGCCCTGTAAGGCATTTTTCATGGGATGGTGTAATTTAATATTATTGTGGTCTGTAAATGGGGTGTAGCGGCAAAAAAATATGGCAACTTATATCGGATACTATTTTCATATTTTGTTGCATAATTCGTTGACAATATGGAAACAATAAAGTATAATAAAGTAGGAGGTGTTATTATGAATTTTTATACTGTAAGAGATTTACGGACAACGCCGAAAAGTATTTGGGATAATCTTTCTGCAGATGGAGAGGTTGTTATTACCAATAATGGCAAGCCGACAGCAATTCTATTTGATATTGCTGATGGTAGTTTTGAGGAAACATTGAAAGCAGTTCGGCAGGCGAAAGCTATGATTGCTTTTAATTCCATGCGGACAAGGGCTGCAGAAAAAGGATATATGAGTGATGAAGAAATAGAGGCTGAAATTGCAGCGGCTCGTAAAGGGGAATAGATATGCAGGTTGTAATAGATACTAATATTTTAGTATCTGCTCTTTGGTCTAAAAATGGAGCACCAGCCCGCATAATCAGCATGGTAATTAACGGAAGTCTTGTGCCTTGCTATGATTACCGAATTTTAAGTGAGTATAGGGAAGTGCTTCGTAGATCTAAATTCGGATTTTCTGTTGGAGAAATAAACGCTTTATTGGATTGGTTTGAATCGAATGGTAGATCTGTAGTGGCTGAGCCGATTGAGGACAGTTTTATAGATGAAGCAGATAAGAAATTTTATGAAGTGGCGAAATTTTGCGGAGCTGACTTGGTAACAGGTAACCTGAAACATTTTCCTGAAGATCCGCAGGTTGTAAGTGTTTCAGAGTTTTTGGAGAAGTATAAAGGCAAAATTTGAATTAAAGATTATTTTTGAGGAAAGGAGACGGGCTGCAGATGAATGGTTGGGATAAAGAGAAAATCAGTCAGCTGCAGCTCCCCGATCCGAATGATACCGACCCGCAACCCAGGCTTTTGCTTGACGGGGATGGTATTCATGCGGGGAGCTGCTACACGGCGCTTATGCCGGATGGGTGGCATGATATTACTTTGGAAGTGCGCATGGAGTCGACCGGCCCCAGCTTTTGGTACATATCCACCCTGGAATATCGGGATATTTGTCCGGTTGGCCTGTTCGTAAAGGTATGAAAACGATACGGCAGATAGCAGATGAAATAGGTGTTTCAAAGCAGGCGGTCTATAAGCGATACAAGGGAAAACTGTATACGGTATGTGCTCCGTATGCGCATACGGAGCAGGGAACTTTGTATATAGAGGAACAGGGAGAAACCCTGATAAAACAAGATTTTTTGCAAGATGACTGCTCCAATGGAGCACATACGGATACGCATACGGAGCGCTCCATTGGAGCAGTATTGGAGTACACGGAAAATGATAAGCTTATTACCGTTTTACAGACTACCATAGACACGCTGCAGGGACAGCTTGCTGTGAAGGACAAGCAGATTGAAGAACTGAACGCAAGGCTGGCGGAAAGTAGTGCGGCTTTGGTTGCAGCACAGCAGACTGCACGGGCGGCGCAGGCCCTCCATGCGGGGACGATTCAGCAGCAGCTTGCGGATGAGAGAGAGGGAGATCAACGAGAAGAAAAAGGAAAAAAGATTAGTTGGATTAGCAAAATATTTAGAAAATAAAAAATCCGGTCCTATTTAGAACCGGATTTTATTTTATGACCAACCAGAAGAACCATATACTTTGATATTATATTTTTTTCGAATGTTCGTTAGTTTTATGCCATATCCGCAAGTGTCACTGTTTTTGGGAGAAGCAAAGGTCAAACCATATAATTTAAAAGTTTGCCTTACTTGTTGTTTTCCTACAGGACCTCCACTGTCTCCGCCTTGAGTTTTATTAGAAAATTGGAAACAATCTGTTATTGTCTTTTGGCCGTTATCATAATCTACGGTGACATCTATACTTGTACTAAGCACTTTTCCGTCTTGCTGACCGGTTTTCGCACCGTATTTTTTTGTAAGTGCACCTTCAAAGAATTCACTGGCTGTAGCAGCTCTATCGATATCTTTGCCACTATCTGCGTTAGTAAACCTTGAAGTTACCCCCCAACCAGAATTAAATTCAACAAAGGCTATATCCAAGCTACCACCGATATAGCTAAAGAGCGTTTTCCCAACTGTTCCAAAAGCGGATACTTTCATTGTCTTTCCGACGGGGGCAACGTGCCCGTTTGTAAATACACCGTAATGAATTTTTCCAGAGGAATCAGTATAAGAGCCATTAAAACCTAGTGTTCCATATGTGGATGCAAATAGAGCATGGTAAAATTTTACGCCGTTATAAGCATAATTTGTTCTCGGAACATTGGGTGTATCAGAGACTTTAATTTTGACAGCACCTTGTTCAAAAGAAGGAACAGTTTGGCTCAAATAGCTAAAAAGATCTTCTGCTTTTTTCTCGTCCTTGAGTGTAACCTGTATACAGTTCTGTTCTTGATATAGAGTGGTTTGGGTAATTCCAAATTCGGAGAATTTATTCTCTAGTGCGGTTTGAATTGAATTAAGTAGGTTGTAGGAATACCGTTTTACTTCAATTCGAGTAGAGCTTTCTTTTGTTTCAAATGATAGGGTACGAAATTGAGTTTTCTTTAGGGATTGATTTGTGATTGTGGAGAGCTTTTCTGAATATTTCTTTTCGTTTCCCTCGGTTACACAAAGCACAAGATTTTGGTTTTCATCTGCATAAATACCGGCATAATCTTCAGGAGCTTGTGACGTATACATTTTTTCAAGCTCTAGGTCTTCATATAATTTTTCGAAGATATCTATACACAAATCGTCTTTTAGAGATAAAATATTGGCTACGGGTTGGAGTGGCTGCGAGGAATCAGCGCTAACTCCAAATGAACAAACCATGCAAATCGTTGAAAACGTAGCTATAACACGAAGAAACATTTTGTTTTTTAGCATTTTTCTACTCATCTCCTGTAACAGTAATGATAAATTGGTTTTCATATTTGTATGAAATATCATTGATAGAAAATGTTGCGAGTGCCTTGATTACATAATTTCCAGGATGTTCAAATTTAATTGATTTGGATTCAGTTATTTTTTGATATGGTAGAAAATAACTGGTTTTTCCAATGGCGGGTATTGCGGATACTTGTTCATCTGATCTATCCGTGCCTTCTTCAAAATAATTAATTGATATTATACTAACCCCATGTGACACACACATAGAATGTATAAAATTGCTTTTTAAAGAAACAGATATGTTTATTTCATCATTAAGATTACATTCAGAAGGCGTAGATAGAAACTCTAATGCAAATGAATTCTTTGGAACATTGACTCCTAGAAGCTGTATAGGAAAAAAGAAAAACAGGCACAAAATTAAGAAAATCAAAACAATAATGGAAGAAGCTATGAATATCCGTTTGTGGTGCATTGGAATCGTCCTCCTCATTTTCTAGCTTTTACTAGCTTCTAAGAGATAGAAAAAAATAAAAAGCAACCAAATTTAATCAGCTGCTTTTGGTGTGTCAAAGAGATGTGCTGTAGCTGATTTTTTTCAGAAGTAAATCAGTGCGGAGCGTTTGACTACATAATTCAATTTATTATATTTTACTGTAATTTTCACTATTTGTCAATA
>CALUTX010000329.1 GCA_944323815.1 uncultured Parabacteroides sp.
AAACAGTCGCATCAGGAGATGCTTGACCATGTGGAGGGCTTGTTGAAGAAACTGGAACTTCCTTATCGGATTCTGCGCCTGTGTGGGGGCGACATGAGCTTTACGGCTGCTTTGTGCTTTGACTTCGAAGTCTATTCGGAGGCACAGAAACGGTGGTTGGAGGTCAGCTCGGTTTCGAACTTCGACTCGTATCAGGCCAACCGGATGAAGTGTCGCTATCGGGACGACAACAAGAAGATTCATCTTTGCCATACGTTGAACGGTAGCGCATTGGCATTGCCCCGCATCGTGGCAGCTCTGTTGGAAAACAACCAGACGCCCGAAGGCATCCGTATCCCGAAAGCATTGGTTCCTTATACAGGATTTGATATGATTCGATAAGAAAAAGGGAACGCCGAAAAAGCAGACGGTCGCAGAAGCACGCAGACTTTATTAAAAGTAAACTGCGTATCTCTGCGACCGTCTGTGCTTTTTGCGCCTTTGTTAATCTCTGTTTGAGAAGTATTTCATGAACTGCGAACGTTCGTACAGCGCCGGGTTGGGAATGTTCGCCGCATTCAGTTTTCCTTTGAATTGGCTAATCGACTCATAATGGGTTTGGTGCATCCATTCTTCGATGCAAGTCAGTATCTGCGAAATGATTTCTGCTCCGTGCGTATAAACTGCGCTGCATAGTTGTACGGCATCGGCTCCTGCCACCAGACATTTTATCACATCTTCCCAGTCATGCACGCCCGTAGAAGCAGCGATGCTTGTCTGGGGAATTTTTCCGGAAATGATGGCTGTCCAACGCAGTGTATCGCTCAAGTCCGAATGATTGCTGAAGACATTGCCGGAAACAACCTGCATCGTGTTAATATCAATATCCGGTTGGTAAAAGCGGTTGAATAGGACTACGCCATTTGCCCCGTTTACGGTCAGTTGATGCACGAGCGCCGGGATGTTTCCCACCATTTTGCTGATTTTCAATATCACTGGGATGGAAACCGTTTCTTTTACTTTCCGGATGATGTTAACATAGAGATGATGCGTGCTGGCGTAATCCGGCGTCAGGTCTGTTTCCAGGAAGAAAACATTCAGCTCCAGCGCATCGGCGCCTGCCAGTTCGATTTGCCGCGCAAACTCAATCCATGCGTCTGCCTTGTAGCAATTGATACTTGCGATGATGGGAATGGAACAAAGCGTTTTGCTCTTTTTAATCAGTTCCAGATAGTCGTTGATCTGGTTGGCCTTGACGTATCCCCGGATGTAGTCTGCTGCTTCCGGGTAGTCGGACGTTTGCATCAGCACGTCGCTTTGCATTTCAATCTGTTCTTCGAAAAGTGATTTCAACACGATCGCACCTGCGCCCGCCTTTTCGAATTCTTTATTGCGCTCCGCATTGTTGGTTAAACCGGAACTTCCTACGATTAGCGGGTTGCGAAGAGATAGACCCGCGTATTGTGTTCGAATATCAATCATGTCAAATTCAATTATGTTCAACGATTACAAATGTAGAAATTTATTTTGACCGTTTGGATTTCTTATTCTTTAAAATGTATAAAATTTAATATTCCCTTTCCCCGAAAATGTGCGTGCCGACGCGAATCATTGTGCTGCCTTCGCGGATGGCAATCGGATAGTCATGGCTCATTCCCATGGATAATTCTTGGAACTGCTCGTCTGTTTGCTGGAAAGAGGTTTTCAGTTCCTCGAAGAAGGCGTGCAAGGCATGAAACTCCTTTTCGATTTGTGTCGTGTCGTCCGTGTTGGTGGCCATTCCCATCAGGCCGCAGATGCGGACGTGGGGAAATGTGTCAGGTGTCCAGTCACGTAACAGGGCGCGGCATTCGTCGAAACTGAAACCGTGCTTGGCCTCTTCCTGTGCGATGTGAATCTCCAGCAACACGCGGACGATGCGGTCGTGTTTGGCTGCCTGTTTGTTCACCTCTTGCAGGAGTTTCAGCGAATCGATACTTTCAATCATCGAGATGAAAGGCACGATGTCTTTCACCTTGTTGCTTTGCAGCGGACCGATGAAGTGCCACTCAATGTCAGCCGGCAACACCTTTTGCTTGGCGACCAACTCCTGCGCCCGGCTTTCGCCGAAGATGCGTTGTCCCGCATCGTATGCCTCTTGCAGGGCCGAGACGGGATGAAATTTGGAAACGGCTACCAGACTGACGCCTTGCGGAAGGGTTGATTTTAATTGAATAATGTTTGTTGCTATACTGCTCATATCCTGTTCGTTTCTGCCTGTTGTTTTGCTTCGGCCATCAGCTCCTCGTCTGATTTCTTTTCTGCCGGGATTTTGTTAGCGTCGAAGGGAAAGACATCCATCAGCTGGGTTTCCGTGACGGAGGCAATCGTGTAGTCCGCCAATGTTCCTTTCATGCCCTCTTCCAAGACGGCGATGGCCTCTTTCAGGTTCGACGCCTGTGCCAGCATTTGGGCGGCTGTCTTTTTCTCGGCGCCGCTTTTCTCGTCGAGGGTGATGAAGTAAATTTTGATTTTGTAGAAACGGTCGCCGTTCTCGTTGAAAAAGAGTTCGGACAGGCGGGCGCGTTTGATGTCCGTCACCGTAAATTCGCCGGAGATGAAGGGGCGGATTTCTTCGATGATGCGCGCTTCTGCTTCTGTGAACGAGAGGGCATCGACCAAATAGGGTTCCGTCACTTTTTTCTGCATTCCGTTCTCCATCATTTTCTCAAAGGAGATTTTGCATTCAAACCAATTGTGCATATTCTTATTGTGTTTAATCGTTCGATAATACCGCGCAAATATAAAGGCAATTCGGAAATAAAACAACTAAATACCCGGGTTTGAAATCTCCCTTTGCCGGAGGGATTCCCTTGTCTTGCCGGAAAGGAAATGGATTTAGCCTCCGGGTATCCGGATGCGTGCGGAATTCCTTTTTTGGCTGAGCCGTTTCGATTTCTCTTGATTTTGTGTACATTTGTCGGCATAATGACCGAAAGGAATTATATTATAATAAATAATGATTTATCATATCGTATGAAAAACTATCTTGTATTTTCAATGGCGGCGCTGTTGATAGGTGCGTCGTCGTGTAGCACGAAGCAGCAAGAGAAAGCTGCTGAAGGGTTTACCGGAGCACCGGGAGAGGTAAAGCTGATTACGTTGGACCCGGGGCATTTCCATGCGGCATTGGTACAAAAAGTATCCTATCCGCAAGTTTCTAAAGATGTTTATGTGTACGCACCCACTGGTTTCGACGTAGAAGAACATCTGAAACGAATCGAAGGATTCAACACCCGTGCCGAGAATCCGACCGAGTGGAATGAAATCGTTTACACGGGCCCTGATTTCCTCGAAAAGATGCTGGCCGAGAAGAAAGGAAACGTGATGGTGCAGGCGGGCAACAACGGCAAAAAGACGGAGTATATCAAGAAAACGCTCGAAGCGGGCATCAACGTCCTTTCGGATAAGCCGATGGCGATTGACAGCCGGAACTTCAAGCTGCTTGAAGAGTGCTTCGAGATTGCCAAGCAGAAAAATGTCCTTCTGTATGACATCATGACGGAACGGAACGAAATCACGACGATGTTGCAACGCGAGCTTTCGACCATCCCGGCCGTCTATGGCGAACAGCTTCCGGGGACACCCGAAGAACCGGCGATTGTGAAAGAAAGTGTGCACCACTTGTTTAAACTGGTGGACAATAAGCCGTTGACCCGTCCGGTCTGGTACTTCGACGTGAACCAGCAAGGCGAGGGAATTGTGGACGTGACGACCCACTTGGTTGACCTTGTACAGTGGGAGGCCTTCCCAAATCAGATTATCGATTATAAGAAAGACATCGAACTGCTCGATGCCAACCGCTGGGCAACGCCCATCAGCCGCGAGGAGTTCAAGCAGGTAACCGCGACGGAGCCTTATCCCGAATTTTTGCAGAAGGATGTGAAGAACGACACGCTGCAACTGTTCTGCAATGGCGACATTTTGTATAAGATAAAAGGTGTGACAGCGAAAGTTTCCGTCATCTGGAATTACACCTTCCCTGAAGGCGGTGGCGACACGCACTTCTCGGTGATGAAAGGTAGCAAGGCGGATTTGGTTATCCGTCAGGGCAAGGATCAGAACTATCGGCCGGAGTTGTATGTGGAGGCAGCCGAAGGGGGTGACCTCGCCGCTTATGAAAAGGATTTGACGGCTTCGATGGAAAAGATTGCCGCTGCTTATCCGGGCGTTACTTTGAATAAGATAAAAGATGGCGTTTGGTTGGTCGATATTCCGACGAAATACCGCGTCGGTCACGAAGCCCATTTCGGTCAGGTGACGGAGCATTACCTCGAGTATCTGAAAGATGGTAAGTTGCCTGATTGGGAAGTACCCAATATGTTGGCTAAATATTACGTGACAACCTCCGCGTTGGATTTGGCCAAGTCGAAAGCTGCAAAATAAATTCCCCCCAAGGGAAAACAAAAGAGGCTCGGGAGTAAATTTAAATAGCTCCCGAGCCTCTTTTATTTGGTTACTGAACCGTTTTTAGCGTGTGAACATCAAATTGTGGTCCGGCTGTGCAACGGCTTTTCTTGCTTTTAACCCTTTAACCGGCTGCGGCTTGATTTGCAGGTCGGTGCTGAAGCTGCGGCGCGGTGAGTTACCAATCTTGATACCAGTCTGGCGGAGACTAATGCTACTGCGCATGGTGCTTGCCTTTGTTTCGGTTTCAAGCGGTGTCCAAGCCAGTTCGGCGTAATTACTCAGCATACCAAGAAGTTCTCCGTCTTGGACAGCGAGGAAGCAGATACAGTTCCAAGCACTTACGTTTTCTTCGTCATTGATGAATAAGAACGAACCGTCTTTCTTCAGACCGCCGACAAGTTTTTCGCTTGCGTCGGTTGCTACAGAGATTGTGTTGTAGTCCATCGGGGCAGCAATGGCTTCATACTCTCCCATGGGGGCAACATCCTGTACCGTAAATGTTAGCAAGCCGTTTGATGCGTTGTATTGCAGTTCAACATCATCCGTTACGCCCGTTGCTGAAAGTCCGCTGGCGATCAGTGTCGTTTCGTCTTTCTTTGTCAGCGTGACAGGAGCGTATCCCAAGAGGGCTGTGCCGTCGGTAAACGGAACCTGCCATGTCCCTACATAGTCGTCAATCTTTTTACCTTTCAGCAGTTGGTCCATTTCCGTTTGTCCCCAAAGGAATGTTTCGGTGACGGAGGTTACATCGGCAGTCTTCTTACCGTCTGCATCGGCGAGGTAGAGTGTCAGGCCGAGTGTCAGTTTCTCGTTGGTTGCATCCCAAGAGGAAGCACCGGCTGTTCCTTCAACATAGATGGTCGTGCCGAACGTGGTCAGACCAACATCCTGTCCTTTCGGCAGGCTGACGTTACCCTCTTCGTTGATGTAGAAATAGAGATGTGCTTTCTCTGCGTCTGAGTAAGGGTTGACCATGCGGTAGAAAGTCGGGTCTTCTTCCGAAACCTGTACGGCTTGCATCCAGCTCTGTCCCATCAATTCGGAGGTGAAGAAACCGGTAGCATCCGTCACGTCTTTCCATGTATAGTCGCGGTCGTAATCAGGTGTCAGGAGGGCTGGGTCAAGAGCCAATGTCATGCCTTCAATAACGAATGCACCTCCACCTGAACCACCGACATTGTGGTAAAGTGTTCCCAAGTTGAACACCTGTTTATTAGCATCGTATGATCCCAATGGATAGGTTGCCATATCGCTTGTCAAAGTCGGATAAGCTGAACCCATTGTATTCCAGCTTGCATTGAACTGGGTGGCTTGACCATAGACATCCTCAAAACCTAAAGCTGTCGGGGCAATGAAGTAAGAACCTTTCTGTACTCCTTCGTAACTTTCACCGTCCAAAATGATATATGGGAATTCGAAATCTTCAGGGAAGATTGCATCAGCAATTCCGTTGTTGACCATGTAGTCGTTGTTATACGGACTTTGGAAGCGATAAATGTCATAACCGACTGCTTTCTCAACGGTAATACCTGTCATTTCGATATTCCCTAATGCGTAAATACTGAACAAATTGTCTGTCAGAATTGCATTTTCAGAAACCACTTCCCATTCATATTCTATCTCTTCCGGATAGAGTACTGACAAATTAATTGTTGAGTAGGCATACGGCGTGCCGTCTGCGAACGAGAGTTCGGCGGTGTAGGTTGTACCTTGCACCAAGTTGTCATATTGTACGGTCAAGGTTGCCAGCGTATCGCCCGCTGCAAAGTTAACCGATGCCGGGATAGAGAAGACGCTCTCCGCTCCTTCTCCGTAAGTAATATTCAATGTGGCTTCCTGTGCTTCCGTTGTAAGTGTCCGCATTACGTCGAACGTAAGGGTTCCGGAAGTCCCCTCCACCTCATAGCTCGTTTGGGTGGAAGTCGGGAAGTAGACGCCGTTGCCGTCCAACAGTCCGGCAGGCGTGTATTCCACTTCGTCGTCGCAAGCTGTCCATGCCAATGCGAACACGCTCAGCAGGGCAAGCAACAGATTATTTATCTTTTTCATATATGATTTCTTTTTATTGTTGTTAAACTAATTATTCTTGTGTAGAAGGGTCTACCCACGGTGTGTACAGACCGCTTGGGTCGGGATTCTCATAACCGACCAACGCGCTGTTGTTGTTCTTTTCCGTCTGAACGATACAGATGTTCATCCATGCCGGGCGGCCGTTCGTATTGAAGCGGGCAGCGTCGCGATAGTTCGTTCCGGCGTAACCCCGTGTAACAGACATATTCAGACGTTTGATGTCATAGAACACCAAACCTTCGCCCCAAAGCTCAACCCGTTTCTGGAAGATGATTTCGTCAATCAACTCGTCGCCCGAATCGTTGCAGACATACGTTTCGTCCCGTTGTCCGGTGGTGGTCATGAACTCGGTCAGCAACCGGCGGCCGTCTGCGTCAGACAGGTGGGCGGCTGCTTCTGCTTCGATGAAATACATCTCCTCGACGCGCATCAGCGGATAAGCCGTTGCCGCACCGACTGTATAGTCGTCTGCATTCCCTTCTGCCGGACGGAACTTCACAGAAGCATAGTCACACAATTTATCTTCGAAGCCCGGCAGGAACGGAGTTTCGCCATCTAAGTTTGAGCCGGCGGGCGCTTTCCAGAGCTTCTTGCGGAAATCGGTATCGCTGATGCGGCTGTACATATTGGCGTCGATCATCAAGAACGGACCGATACCGGAATAACCGAAGCTGGTTTCGTTGGACATCCATGAAGCCCAGTTGACAATACCTGTTTGTACTTGGTTGTCTTCCGACATCAGCTGTGCGCCCCACATCCATTTGGAGATGTCGTTGAATCCATTCGTTGTACTCAAGCAGTTGTCTTCTGTCATCGGAGAAAGACCTGATGCGTCGATTGCCTGACGAGCGTATGTACGAGCATTGGCATAGTCTTCCAACCACAAGTAATAACGGGCTTTCAATCCGTAGACCACATCCAAGTGTGGCAATACTTTATCGGTTGCTTCCAAGAAACCGATAAACTCTTCCGCTTTGTTCAAGTCTTCAAGAATGAAAGCTGCCATCTCTTCACGGGTTACACGCGGATTGTTACGAGCTTCCTGCTCGGTGGTCGTCTCGCGGATGATAGGGACGGTCAGACCTTGCACGTTAGTAGCCGTTGTTTTGTCGTTGGGTAAAAATTCATACATTTGGGCCATGTCAAGATAGAACAGGGCGCGGAATGCATAAGCGGCACCTAAGTAACCTTTCTGTGCGTCGCTGGCCGTCTCTTCGTCGATGGCGCTCAACAATTTGTTGGTTGTCAGGACGGCCGACCAGTAGTAGTTCCAGATAAATTGTCCATAGACCATGCTCTCGCCTTGTGCTTCGTTCCCTTCCCAAGAGGAATACCAGTTATAGCCGGAGCTAACGACAGGCAGGTCGCCGGTCATCACGTCGCGGACGTGCATGATGGAGCCATAACCCCAATCCCAATGATAATCCGAACCGATGGTCTCGATTACGTTCAAGCTGGCGGGCATCGCCCAAAGCAATGCCTCAGCCGCTTTGTCCGAAGAGCTGACCTGTTCTTCTGTCGCCGTCTGGTTCGGGATGACCTCGTCGATACATCCTGTCAGTGACAGGGCGGAAGCGAAACAGGTACCGAGTATGAATTTAGATATATTCGTTTTCATAGATTGCTATATAATTAATGTATGTTAGAAAGTCAGATTGATACCACCCGACACAGTCCGTATCGGCGAATAGAAAGAACTGGTTGCGCTTTCACCCGAAAGGCTCTGGCGCGGGTCTAAACCTTTCCGTTTCGACCATAAAGCCACGTTGTCGGCAGCCAGATAGAAACGTACTTTTCCCAGACCGGCCTTCCGTGCCCAATTACCCGGCAACGTGTAACCGAAGTTGATGTTCTGCAAAGCGAGGTAAGAAGCACTCGTCAGGAAGCGATCAGAAGAAGAAGCCGTATATTGGTCTCCGAACTGCAGACGCGGGATGTTGCTGCTTGTGTTCTCCGGTGTCCAAGCGTTCAACAGGTCTTGGTGAAAATTGGAACCTTTGGAGGTAGATTGCGGTGAGGCCATCATGCTGGCATAATCCGCGTCATAGACCTGTCCGCCCAACTGGTAAGCAAAGTCGATGGAGAAGTCGAATCCTTTCCAACTCAACGATGTACCGAAACCGCCATATACTTTCGGCAGTGCGGTGCCGCAAAGGTAGTAATCTGCATTTTCATAGCTCGTCGTTGTTGTTCTTCCGGTTACTTCGCCTGTCTTTTCATCCACGACGTTCTGATAATAGAGGGCTTGCCCGTCTTCCGAAACACCGGCATATTGTTTCAACCGATAGGTGTACAATGGAATACCTTCACCATAGAACAGATTTCCGCCACTGTAACCACCTACACCGTCGACTACCATCGTCTTGCGCTCTTCCGGCAAATAGGTGATTTTATTCTTATAGTGCGTCAGGTTCAGGCGCAAATCCCATTGTAGGTCTTTTGTTTGGACCAACACACCGTTCAATTCCAGTTCTACACCCTGATTGCGCATGTCACCCACGTTGGCATAATAAGAGGTATAACCGAACGACGGGGCAAGCGGGAAGGAGAACAACATGTCCGATGTTTTCCGGTAGAAGTATTCCACCGAACCATACAGGCGGTTCTTAAACAGATCGAATTCCACACCGGCGTTGAAGTTACCGTTGGTTTCCCACGTGATGTTTTCGTTACCCATCAGGTAAGGAACGGCAGATGGATGGCCGTTGGAGTTGGCAATCTGGTACGTATTCGTGTAGCGCAGTGTTTCGTACTCATCGGCAATGTTGTCGTTACCTTGCGAACCGTAAGAGGCTTTAATCTTCAACATATCGACCCATGTCAAATCCCATTCATGGAAGAAGTTCTCTTTCGAGAGAATCCATGCGGCACCGAGGGACCAGAAGTTACCCCAGCGATGGTCCGGATGGAAGCGGGAAGATGCGTCGCGACGGTACGAAGCCGAACCGAAATATTTGCCATCATAGTCATACTGTATGCGACCGAAGTAACCTTCCGTGTTGTAATCGGTCGTGTAAGAAGAACTTCCGTTTTCCGTGATAGCACCGTCCAATTCGCTGTTTGTCGGGTCGAACATGTTCGACTTGCTGGCATATGTATAATAAAATTGGCGGCGATACGATTCGTGACCAATCATCACGTTCAGATTGTGCACGTCATTGATTGTCTTTGTGTAGTTCAGCAGTTGCTGGTGATTATACGACAGGCTGCGACTGTGTGCTTTTCCCACGATACCGTTGGAGGTCGCATACTGTCCGTAGTAAGGGTTCGTTACGCTTGTGCTTCGTGTCTCGTCGACATCCACGCCGCTGGTCCATGTGAATTTGAAGTCTTTCAGGAAGCGGATTTCCAAGAAGCCGGTCGCGTTGATGGCATTTCCTTCGTCGTTGTTGGTGTCCAAAAGGTTGGCAGCGTAAGCGTTACCACCGGTCAGGTACGGACGTTCCAACCCGAAGCTGCTGTATTGCCCTTGCGTGCTACCGTAGTCGTACATTGTGAAGCCGTTTTCATCCTTCATCAGGTTCCCCTGTGCGTCGCGGATATAGAGCGGATAAATCGGGGCGATTTGAGTAGCATAAGCAAAGATGTTACCGGATGAGTTCGAAACACCGTCTTCACCTAACGAGTTGGCATCGTAGTGCGTATACGACATATTGGCACCAACCTTCAACCATTCTTTCACCTGATAATCAGCCTTCATGCGGGCCGTCAGACGTTCGTAGTTGGATTTGGTGGTGATACCTTCGTTGTTCAGGTAGCTGACGGAAGAGTAGAACGACGATTTGTCGTTTCCGGCGGACACACTGATATTGTATTCTTGGCGCAAACCTTTGTTGTAGGTTTCATCCAACCAGTTGTCCGGTGTCATCAACAGTTGTTGCCCGTTGTAATTGACGATGTTACCCAGTGTAGCGTATGGGTTCAGTTTGCCGTTTTCGCCAATCAGATATTGCCCCTGCGGGACGGTGTAAACATTGTATGCCAAACCGTAGTCGCCACCACCCAGCATACTTGTGTTGGCGTTAGCGTGGGCCGTAGCAGACGATTGTCCCAGTCCGTTTATGAAATAATTCTTCAATGCGCCGTAATACATTTCATAATATTGTGCCGGACTCTTGATGTAGTCATAGTCACGTGCGGCACGCGAGTTGGAACCCCACTTTGCGTCGACGCTGACCACAGCGTTGCCTGCTTTACCTTTCTTGGTTGTAATCATGATGACACCGTTCGCACCACGCGCACCGTAGAGGGCGTTGGAAGCGGCATCTTTCAAGACCGTCATTGACTCAATATCCTGCGAGTTGATGTTGTTCATGTCACCGTCGTAAGGTACGCCATCCAAGATAATCAACGGCTCGTTGCCTGCGTTGATGGAGCTGATACCACGTATACGAATCTGTGGGGCTTCTGCACCGCTACCCGGCTGTCCGGAAGCACTGATCCACTGTACGCCGGCAGCCTTTCCGACCAACGCCTGCGTAGCATTCGAGGTCTGGATTTTGCCGATTTCATCCGCGTCGACAACAGCAGCCGAACCGGTAAAAGCCGACTTCTTCGCTGTACCATACGCCACGACCATTACCTCGTCGAGCATCTGGTTGTCTGGCTCCAAGAAGATTCTAAGATTCTGTTTTACTGCCACTTCCTGCGTCTTCATTCCGGCGAAGGAGATGACCAGAGTCTTTGCAGAACTAAAAAATGGACTTTTTCTTTTGGTTTTCAGTATTTTGGAGAGATACCCGGAATCTATTGGCAGACACAATTATTTTCATGTTATGCTTTATGAAATAGATTGGTTTGAAATCGATTTATTTCAAACCAATCTATTTCATTTGCTTTTTGCTGTCAAACTATTTCTACCGGCTTGCGCATATTACTTTTCTATATTTTATATCATCTCCTTATGCAACCTTCCCTCCTTCTAACGCCAACCACCCGCCGGGAAAAATCCAATTACCCGGAAGGTAAAAGGTATTTGGAGCAGTTTATTCTACCTCTGTTCTACTGCGGGTTGGGCATGGGTGGAAGGGAGATGGAAAGACGCCAATTGACAACTCGTTAAAAATAGACAATTTTAAACCACTCTCCGCCGGCCAAAAGCCTTATCCAATTGTAACTAAAAACGATTTCTAACTGCCAATTTGCAAATTCCCCGAGCCATATTTATAAAATCTCATTAGTTTTTACCCGCAATAACAAATTTATTGTTACCTTTGCACCTTGTTATGATTATTCACACATCTCGGGGATGTGTTAGCGATTAGAAATATGCAAATTAGTTATTTATAAGTTAAACAAAAAAAGTGTGTCTATGAAAAGGTTAACTTTCCTTTTATTTTGCCTATTAATAGGTATTGGATTGGCCCACGCTCAGACGACGAACGTAACAGGTACTGTTATTTCGACGGAAGACAATGAGCCAGTCATTGGTGCATCTATTGTCGTTAAAGGCACGACAATAGGTACAGTTACAGATATGGATGGTGCATTCACGCTGAGTGTACCGAGTTCTGCAAAGACTCTGGTCATCTCCTTCGTCGGCATGAAGACGCAGGAAGTGGCTGTGAAGCCGAATATTAAGGTCTTCTTGGAGTCGGACAACCAGATGCTCGACGAAGTAATGGTCGTGGCGTATGGTACGGCGAAAAAAGAATCTTTCACCGGTTCGGCAGAGGTGATTAAGGCGGAAAAGATTGAACAACGGCCGATTGCCAATGTGACAAAAGCTTTGGATGGAATGGTGGCTGGTGTGCAGACCACATCGGGGTCTGGACAGCCGGGCTCGGGCGTGTCGGTTGTCGTACGCGGTTACGGCTCTATCAATTCGTCTCAAAACCCGCTGTATGTGGTCGATGGCGTACCGTATGACGGAAGTGTTGTTTCCATCAATCCAAACGACATTGAGTCGATGACCGTCTTGAAAGACGCTTCGGCTGGTGCGCTATATGGTTCACGTGGTGCGAACGGTGTCGTGATGATTACGACCAAGAAGGGACGCGAGGGAAAAGTAAAAGTGAATTTGAAAGCCAACTGGGGGTTCTCGTCCCGTTCGATTCCGCGTTACGAGACAATGGATGAAGCGGGTTATCTGGAGACTGTTTTCCAATCGTATAAGAATAATCTGATTTTAAACAGCGGACTTTCTCCTGAGGCGGCCGGTATCGGCGCGTTGCAGAATATGGCGAGCGGTTCGACCGCTATCTTTGGTGTGAATGAACAATACAATCCGTTCAACTATTCCATTACGGAACTGATCGACCCTGTAACCGGCAAAGTGCGCAGCGATGCGGTCTTGCGTTATTCGGAAGACTGGATGGACGAGGCGATGCGCGACAATCCGCTCCGGCAGGAATACAACGTTTCGTTTAACGGGGGAAATGAGAAAACGCATTATATGTTCTCCCTGGGATATATGAGCGAAGACGGTCTGCTGAAGACGACTAACTTCAAGCGTTACAACGGGCGTATGAATATCGATACGGAAGTGACCAGTTGGTTGAAAGCGGGCATGAACGCCAGCTATTCGCGTAACGAAAGTAACTCTGCTCCAGAGAACGATTCTTCCAGCTCCAACGTCTGGTATTCTGCCCAATTGATGGCGCCTATCTTCCCTGTATATGAGAAGGATGCCAACGGACAGACGGTATTGGACGAGCTGGGGCAACCGGTTTTCGACTACGGTGCCAACCGTCCGGCCGGTGCCAATTCCAATTGGAACATGATTGCCACTCTGTATGATGACAAGTATAGCGACAACAGCGATAACCTGAGCGCCCGTACGTTTGTGGAGGTCGGGAACCTGAAAGAGGGACCGCTGCAAGGTTTGAAGTTGACGGTCAACTACGGTTTGGACTTGGTCAGTACAAGCAATATGACCTATTACAATCCGTATAACGGAAACTCGGTTTCTATCAAGGGTATGATTGACAAATACAATGCCCGCACATTCAGCTATACGCTGAATGAGCTGTTAAGCTACGATCGTAGCTTCGGCGAACACCATGTGTCGGCATTGGTCGGACATGAGTTTTACAAGTACAATTATCAATACTTGGGGGCAACAAAGAGCGGTTTCCCCTTCGGCGGGTTGTTTGAGTTGGATGCGGCAACCAACATCATGGATGCCTCTTCGTATCAGCACAATTATGCCATCGAGTCTATTCTCTCGCGTGTGACATACGATTATGCCGACAAATATTACCTGTCTGCCAGCTACCGCCGCGACGGTTCTTCCCGCTTCCACGAAGACAACCGCTGGGGTAACTTCTGGTCGGTCGGTGCCAACTGGCGTATTTCGCAGGAAGAGTTTATGAAAGACCTCGATTGGATCAACAATCTGTCTGTGAAAGCCAGCTACGGTGTACAGGGGAATGACAACCTGCTTGACAGTTTGGGGGATCCGATTTATTATGCTTGGCAGTCGTTCTACGACTTGGGATATCCGAATGCCAGCATGAGCGGTGCGGCGCTTTCTTCGTTGGAGAATACGAATTTGAAATGGGAAAAGAACGGGAACCTGAACATCGGTTTGGAAGGTCGGTTCTTGGATCGCATCTCGGTCGGTATCGAATGGTATAGCCGCAAGACGACCGATATGTTGATGTCTTACCCGATGGCGACATCTTTAGGGTTCGACGGTTATAACCGCAACATCGGCAGCATGCGCAATCGCGGTTTGGACATCACGTTGTCTGGTGACATCTTCAACACGCAAGACTTCGGCTGGCGTCTGACGGTGATGGGGTCGACCGTCAAGAACAAAGTGCTTCATTTGGCCGACAAGCCGGAAATCATTACAGGAAGCTACATCATCAAAGAGGGCGAGACGCTGAACTCTTTCTATACCGCGTCGGCTGCCGGCGTAGACCCGGCTACGGGTAAACAACTCTATTGGGCGTGGGATACGGATGAGAACGGGGTAGCAGGCGAACGCTACATCACCGACGACCAGGCCAAAGCAACCGCCAGCCGCTCGATTCAGGGCAGCCGCATTCCGAATCTGTACGGCTCCTTCACGAACGAGTTCCGTTATAAAGATTTCGACCTGAGCGTGCTTTGTACCTATTCAATCGGCGGAAAGGTGCTCGACAGCGTTTACCAGACTTTGCTTTACGGCAACTATATCGGACAGGCAAAGAGCGCGCACCTCGAACGGGCATGGAAGCAACCGGGCGACATCACCGACATTCCGCGTATCGAGATTGGCAAGAGCTATATCGTAACGGATAACAACCTGATTAACGCCTCTTACCTGGCCATCAAGAACATCACGCTGGGTTATACGCTTCCGAAGAAGCTCACGCAACAGTGGAAGATGGAAAGCGTGCGCCTGACTGCAACGGGCGACAACTTGGTTCTTTTCAACCATCTGAAAGGGATGGACCCGCAGTATAACTTCACAGGAGGAACGAACTTCGGTTATGTACCGGTTCGGACGATTTCTTTCGGTATCGATGTTACATTCTAATTTAAAACAGAACAAATCATGAATTTGAAAAAATATCTTCTATATGCATTAGCCGGGGTGGGGGCGTTGACCTTCAACGGCTGTTCGGATGAACTGAACACGGAGCCGACCGACCAAGTATCCGGTTCGCAAGTCTTTGCCGATGCCACCAGCGCAGAGGCAGCTATTAATGGCGTCTACCGTCTCCTTTATGTTGCAGGTTGGAGTTCCAATTGGTCTCCCGAGAACTTCGGGCAGACCGCTGTCAATCTGCTGGCGGACCTGATGGCGGAAGACCATATCCAGTACGCACAAGGACAAGGTTGGTTTTACGAAGATTACCGCCTGAATGTACACGGCGACTTTTCCAACACCAGCGGTCGGCCTTACGCGATATGGAACTTCTATTATACGCTTATCAGCAACCTGAACTACATCATCGCTTCCGAAGAGACGATGGCGGGCGAACCGAGCGCGATTGAAAACCTCGTCGGGCAGGCATACGCCATGCGTGCGTTCTGCTATTTCTACCTGATACAGTTTTATCAGCAGACCTATGTAGGGCATGAAGACGCACCGGGCGTGCCGGTTTACACGGAGCCTACGATTGCCGGTTCGGAGGGTCAACCGCGCGGCACCGTACAAGGCGTGTATGACCAGATCAATGCCGATTTGGCACGGGCGGTCGAACTGTTGCAAGGCAAGACGCAAGAACACTCCTCGCATGTAGACTATTACGTGGCAAAAGGCTTCCAGGCACGTGTCGCCTTGGTGCAACATCATTATGCCGATGCTGCCGCAGCTGCCGCAGAGGCGTTGTCGAAGCCGGGATTGGAATTGGCTACGGTCGAGGCTTTGGGTGGAAACAACAGCGTGGATGTAAGCGACGTGATGTGGGGCATGGAAATCACGGCCGACCAAACCACGCAGTTCTCCAGTTTCTTCTCCCACATGGATGCCGACGCGCCGGGTATGTACGGTGAAACAGCCCAGAAGTGCATCAGCAGCGGACTGTATCGCCTGATTCCGGAGACCGACAGCCGCCTGGCATGGTTCCACGCTCCGCAAGCTGAAGAGGGAACCGGTTCGAACATCAGCTATTGCCAGCTGAAATTCAAAATGGCGGACTATACGACCCGCACGGGCGACTACGTCTTGATGCGTGCCGAAGAGATGGTATTGATCAAGGCAGAGGCTGAATGCCACGAAGGACAGTACGCGCAAGCCCGCGAGACCATCAGCCAACTGGGTGACCTGCGCGACACGAACTTCGCCGCACGCCTTGCGAGCCGCACGGATGCGAACACCTATAACCAGAACACGAACGACCCGCTGCGCACGCTGATGGACGAAATCTTGTTCCAACGCCGCGTCGAGTTGTGGGGCGAGGCCGGCCGTATCTTGGACCTCCAACGTCTGGGGCTGGGTTACAACCGGGCTTACGAAGGGTCGAACCATACGGAGACGGTGCAGACCAAGAATACGAACGCGGCCTCTCCGCTGTTTATTTTCCCCTTGCCCCAATCTGAATTGGACGGCAACGAAAACATATCCGATGCCGACCAAAATCCGATTGTTCAATGATGTTTAATTTAAAAAGAGAAGAAAGATGAAAAAGCATATTTTAAGCCTATTCGCTTCGGCCGCTCTTTGCTTGGGGCTGTTCAGCGCATGCGATACGGATGCCGAAGGGGTCATTTACAGTGGAACCGGTGCCTCGTTTGCTTCGACAGCGATGTCGGCGGAGGTAACGGCGGAAAACAACGGCGTGGTGTTGGTCCCGGTCTACCGGAGCACGACTGAAGGCGAAGCGACGGTCCAGCTGACGATTGACGACGCGGCTGTCGAGGAGGGTATCTTGAGTTTGCCGAATCCTAACGTGACGTTTGCGGCGGGCGAAGGTGTGGCATACGCCGAGTTGAGCTTCGGCTCGCTCGACCGCCTGAGCGGGGCGAACCGTTACCAGGCTGTTTTGACGATTGACGAATCGCAGGTTTCTGTATCCGGCGAGGCATCGCTTACGGTTTCCGTGCAACGGCAGTTGACATGGGTCAATATCGGTACGGGCGTTTATACCTCGATGTTGTTCGGGCAAAGCTGGCCGCAACCGGTCGAAAAGGCGCAAGAGGGCAATGTCTACCGGCTGCCGGATTGCATC
>CALUTX010000330.1 GCA_944323815.1 uncultured Parabacteroides sp.
CCGTATCAGCCAAACCTTTACGGGCACCGTGCGTAGAAATAAAATACTCCAACACAGACAAGCCCTCCTTAAAGTTAGACAGAATCGGGTTCTCGATGATCTGTCCTCCTTCGGCTCCACTCTTCTGCGGTTTAGCCATCAAACCACGCATACCGGACAACTGGCGAATCTGCTCTTTCGAACCACGCGCTCCAGAATCCATCATCATGTAAATGGAATTAAAGCCGTCGTTATCCGCTGCCAACTGCTTGATCAATGTATCAGAAAGTTTACTGTTGACATGAGTCCAAGTATCAATAATCTGGTTATAACGCTCATTATTGGTAATGAAACCCATGTTATAATTATTCATGATTTGCTCGACCTCATCATAACCTTCCTGAACCAATGCTTCTTTCTCCGGCGGAATCAATACGTCTGCCAAATTGAATGACAAACCTCCCTTAAACGCCATGTAGTAACCCAAGTTCTTAATGTCGTCAAGGAATTGTGCCGTACGTGCTACACCACAAGCCTTAATAACCTTTCCGATAATATCACGCAAAGCCTTCTTACCCAACACCTCATTGATATAGCCGACTTCCGACGGGACATATTCATTCACCATCAAACGACCGACCGAAGTCTCCACCATCTTCTTGACAGTATTCCCCTCCGCGTCAATATCATCAACATATACTTTTATAGGTGCATGGATATCCACCTTCTTTTCATTATATGCAATTGTCGCCTCTTCCGGCCCATAAAACATCAAACCTTCTCCTTGTGTGCCCTTACGCAATTTAGTAATATAATACAATCCCAAGACCATATCTTGCGAAGGTACAGTAATCGGTGCACCATTTGCCGGATTCAATATATTATGAGAAGCCAACATCAACATTTGAGCCTCCAAAATAGCCTCATTCCCCAGTGGTAAATGCACAGCCATTTGGTCCCCGTCGAAGTCTGCGTTAAATGCCGTACATGCCAATGGGTGCAACTGAATTGCTTTTCCCTCTATCAACTTCGGTTGGAAAGCCTGAATACCCAAACGGTGCAACGTCGGCGCACGGTTTAACAACACAGGATGTCCCTTCATTACATATTCAAGGATATCCCATACAACCGGTTCCTTACGGTCCACAATTTTCTTCGCCGATTTCACTGTTTTGACGATACCCCGTTCGATCAACTTCCGAATGATAAACGGCTTATACAACTCGGCTGCCATATCTTTAGGCAAACCACATTCGTGCATCTTCAGCTCAGGTCCTACCACAATGACAGAACGAGCCGAATAATCGACACGCTTACCCAACAAGTTCTGACGGAAACGTCCTTGCTTACCCTTCAAACTATCAGACAAAGACTTCAAGGGGCGATTGGCATCCGTTTTGACCGCACTTGATTTACGTGAATTATCAAACAACGAATCGACTGCTTCCTGAAGCATACGTTTCTCATTCCGCAGAATAACCTCCGGAGCCTTGATATCAATCAGACGTTTCAACCGATTGTTGCGAATAATCACCCGCCGATACAAATCATTCAAGTCGGATGTGGCAAAACGTCCGCCATCCAACGGCACCAACGGACGCAATTCAGGTGGAATGACAGGAATCACCTTCATAATCATCCATTCCGGTTTGTTGCGTCCCTTAGACGCCCGGAACGATTCGACCACCTGCAACCGTTTCAAAGCCTCGTTTTTCCGCTGTTGTGAACTATCTGTACTTGCCCGATGCCGCAATTCATAAGACAAAGAATCTAAATCCAAACGAGCCAGCAAATCATACACAGCTTCTGCTCCGATTTTCGCAATGAACTTGTTCGGATCCGTGTCTTCCAGCATCTGATTTTCTTTGGGAAGATTATCCAATATCTGCAAATATTCCTCTTCAGAAAGCAAATCCAATTCTGCAACCGTATCGACACAACCGGGCTGGATCACCACATAACGCTCATAATAAATAATGGCATCCAACTTCTTCGTCGGCAACCCTAACAAATAACCTATTTTATTAGGCAAAGAACGGAAATACCAGATATGGGCAACGGGGACAACCAAATGAATGTGCCCCATCCGTTCCCGGCGCACTTTCTTCTCCGTAACTTCTACTCCGCAACGATCACAAACGATTCCCTTGTAACGAATGCGCTTATACTTACCACAATGACATTCATAATCCTTTACAGGACCAAAAATACGCTCACAAAAGAGTCCGTCACGCTCAGGTTTATAGGTACGATAATTAATCGTTTCCGGTTTTAAAACTTCACCACTCGAATTTTCCAAAATTTCTTCCGGAGAAGCCAAACCGATCGTTATTTTTGAAAAGTTACTCTTTATCTTGTTTTCTTTTCTAAAAGCCATATTTCTTATTTATAAAGAGTTATCAATAACAATAAGTAAATGGACCGAAATCCATTTACTTTTATTTTAGAATTAATCCAATGTCAGACTTAAACCAAGACCTCTCAATTCATGCAACAAGACATTCAAAGATTCAGGAATTCCCGGCTGTGGCATCGGATCTCCCTTCACAATAGCCTCATAAGCTTTCGAACGTCCCACAACATCATCAGACTTAATCGTCAAGATTTCTTGAAGGACATGAGAAGCACCAAATGCCTCCAATGCCCAAACCTCCATCTCTCCGAAACGTTGTCCACCAAATTGAGCTTTACCGCCCAATGGCTGTTGCGTGATCAAAGAGTACGGACCAATAGAACGAGCGTGCATCTTATCGTCAACCATGTGCCCCAGTTTCAGGAAGTAGGTAACACCGACCGTTGCCGGCTGGTCAAAACGTTCTCCCGTTCCTCCGTCATACAAGTAAGTCTTACCATACCGAGGGAGTCCAGCCTTATCCGTCCACTCATTCATATCATCTAACGTAGCACCATCAAAAATCGGAGTTGCAAATTTAACCCCCATCGTGCGACCTGCCCAACCCAAGACAGCCTCAAAAATCTGTCCCAAGTTCATACGAGAAGGCACACCCAGCGGGTTCAAGCAAATATCAACCGGTGTCCCGTCTTCCAAGAACGGCATGTCTTCCTGCCGAACAATTTTGGAGACAATACCCTTATTTCCATGTCGACCGGCCATCTTGTCACCCACTTGAATCTTCCGCTTTTTCGCGATGTAAACCTTGGCCATCTGCACGATACCGGTAGGCAACTCATCGCCAATCGTAAGGTCAAACTTCTTTCTCCTCAGCTCAGCGTCCAACTCCTTATACTTCTTCAGATAATTCAGAATCACTTGCTTTATCAATTCATTCTTATCTGCATCCGTAGTCCATTTGCTTACCTGAATTGCGTTATAGTCCAACTCTTCCAGCGCCTTGCGCGTGAACTTGACTCCTTTGGCAATGACCTCCGTATTCATGTAATCTTTTACACCCTGAGAAATTTTGCCATTTGTCAATACCATCAATTTATCGACAAGCAGATTTTTCAGGTTGGCCATTTTTGCTTCATACTCCTCGTCCAATTTGGGGAGCACAGCTTTGTCGGCCATTTTCGATTTACGTTTCTTGATAGCTTTCGAGAACAAGGCCGTCTCGATAACGACACCCCGCAGAGAAGGCGTTGCTTTCAAGGAAGCATCTTTCACATCGCCCGCCTTGTCACCAAAGATAGCCCGAAGCAATTTTTCCTCCGGGGAAGGATCAGATTCCCCCTTGGGAGTAATTTTTCCAATCAATATATCTCCCGGTCCGATACGAGCACCTACGCGAACGATACCTCTTTCATCCAAATCTTTCGTGGCCTCTTCGCTCACATTGGGGATGTCTGAGGTCAATTCCTCCATTCCGCGTTTGGTTTCCCGAACCTCCAATATATATTCGTCTACATGGACAGACGTAAAGAAGTCTTCACGCACCATGCGTTCATTCAACACAATGGCGTCCTCATAGTTATACCCCTTCCAAGGCATATAGGCAACCTTCACATTACGTCCCAATGCCAATTCGCCATTCTGCGTAGAATAACCCTCTGTCAGAATATCTCCCGCTTTTACACGCTGACCACGATGGCAAATCGGGCGCAAATCCACGGTTGTACTCTGATTGGTCTTACGCCACTTCGGAATGGTATAGGTTTTGATTGCATCTTCAAAACTTACAAACTCTTCATCCTCTGTCCGGTCATATTTAATTTTGATGCAGGTCGCATCTACAAACACAACCTCTCCGTCGCGTTCAGCCATAATCTGGGTGCGCGAATCGCGTGCAACTTGTGCCTCAATACCCGTTCCGACAATAGGAGCTTCTGTCCGCAACAAAGGAACTGCCTGACGCATCATGTTTGATCCCATCAAGGCACGGTTGGCGTCGTCATGCTCCAAGAAAGGAATCAAAGAGGCAGCAATTGAAGCAATCTGCTGCGGAGAAACGTCCATCAAATCAACCTCAGATGGCGAAACCACCGGGAAATCAGCTTCAAAACGTGCCTTTACCCGGTCACGCACGAACCGCCCGTCATCATCCAACGGAGCATTTCCTTGCGCAATCGTCTTCTCTTCTTCCTCTTCCGCCGTATAATAACGCAAGCCCTCTTCCGAGAAATCAACCTGCCCATTTACAACCTGACGGTAAGGGGTAGAAATAAAGCCCAATTCGTTAATCTTCGCATATACACAAAGAGAAGAAATCAAACCGATATTCGGACCTTCGGGCGTTTCAATCGGACAAAGACGTCCATAATGCGTATAATGCACGTCACGCACCTCGAAACCGGCACGCTCACGCGACAAACCTCCAGGTCCCAAGGCTGACAAACGGCGTTTGTGTGTAATCTCAGCCAACGGATTGGTCTGGTCCATAAATTGCGACAAAGCATTCGTGCCGAAAAATGAATTGACAACAGAAGAAATGGTCTTCGCATTAATCAAATCAATCGGCGTAAACACTTCGTTGTCACGAACATTCATCCGCTCACGGACGGTACGTGACATACGTGCCAAACCAATGCCAAACTGATTATATAATTGTTCACCGACCGTACGTACACGGCGATTACTCAAATGGTCTATATCATCAACTACTGCTTTCGAATTGATTAGCTCGATCAAATATTTGATGATTTCAATGATGTCCTCTTTCGTCAAGACCTTGATGTCTTCACTCGTAGAAAGATTCAGCTTCTTATTGATTCTGTAACGGCCAACCTCACCTAAATCATAACGTTTTTCCGAGAAGAACAGATTCTGAATCACCTCACGAGCACTCGCTTCATCGGCCGGTTCCGCATTTCGCAACTGCCGATAAATATACAAGACTGCCTCTTTCTCAGAGTTACTTGGGTCTTTCTGAAGCGTGTTATAGATAATCGCATAATCAGACAAGTTCTGATCTTCACGATGCAACAAAATATTTTGTGTTCCCGATTCTAAGATAGCTTCTATATTGTCATTATCCAAAACCGATTCACGGTCGATAATCACATCATTACGTTCAATAGAAACAACTTCTCCCGTGTCTTCATCCACAAAGTCTTCCACCCACGTTTTAAGTACACGGGCAGCCAGCTTACGACCTATCAACTTCTTCAAATTCGCTTTAGAGACCTTTACCTCTTCCGCCAAATTAAAGATTTCAAGAATATCTTTGTCACTTTCAAAACCAATAGCCCTCAATAGCGTGGTAACAGGCAATTTCTTTTTACGATCGATGTAAGCATACATCACGTTATTGATGTCTGTTGCAAATTCGATCCAAGATCCTTTAAAAGGAATAATACGTGCAGAATACAGCTTTGTCCCATTTGCATGCGTACTTTGCCCGAAAAACACACCCGGCGAACGATGCAACTGAGAAACAACCACACGCTCAGCGCCGTTTATTACGAAAGTTCCCCGTTCCGTCATATAGGGAATAGGCCCTAAATACACATCTTGGATCACCGTATCAAAATCTTCATGATCAGGATCCGTACAATACAATTTCAATTTGGCCTTTAACGGGACACTATAAGTTAAACCACGAGCTATACATTCGTCAATTGTATAACGCGGCGGATCGATGTAATAATCTAAGAACTCCAACACAAAATTGTTACGCGTATCTGCAATAGGGAAATTCTCTGCAAATACCTTATACAATCCCTCCTTTTTCCGCTTCTCAGGAGGTGTGTCAAGTTGAAGAAAGTCTTGGAATGACTTCAATTGTACTTCGAGAAAATCTGGATATGGAAACTGGTTCTTTATCGAAGCAAAATTAACTCTTTGGTTTTCAGCTGTTGAAGACATCTATTAAGGGATTAATTGAACTTATTGAAAATATAGACACAAAAAGGTTAAGAATCTCCTTGGAGGAGACTCTTAACCAAACTTACCTGATAACCAGGTTATAAATACTATTTAAGCTCAACTTCAGCTCCAGCTTCTTCCAATACCTTCTTCAATGCTTCAGCATCTTCTTTCGAAAGACCTTCTTTAATTGTGTTAGGAGCACCATCAACTAAATCTTTAGCTTCTTTCAAGCCAAGACCACAATGTTCTTTAACAGCCTTAACAACCTGCAATTTTGCAGCACCTGCTGATTTCAATACTACATCAAATGAAGTCTTTTCCTCTGCAGCAGCAGCGCCACCGGCAACAGGACCTGCAACTGCAACAGCTGCAGCAGCAGGTTCAATACCATATTCTTCTTTCAAGATTGTAGCCAACTCGCTAACTTCTTTTACGGTCAGGTTTACTAATTGTTCTGCAAAAGCTTTCAAATCTGCCATTTTTGTATGATTTAAATGTTTATTTATTCTGTGTAATTAAAAATTTATCTTTCTTCCAAAGTCTTCAATAGACCATGAATGGTTTGTCCTGATGATTGAAGAGCAGAAATAACATTCTTTGCCGGAGATTGCAACAGCATAATAACATCCCCGATAAGTTCTTTCTTACTCTTGATATTTACCAAAGTTTCCAAGTGTTCTGCACCGACATAGAAGCTTTCTTGTACATAAGCAGCTTTCAATTCCGGTTTAACAGGCACATCTTTCTTAGCATCTTTAGTAAATTCCTTTATCAAGCGAGCAGGAGCATTAGCCGTCTGTGCAAACATCACAGCCGTATTTCCCTTCAAAGCACCGTAAAGAGGAGAAAAATCACCCTCCAAGTTTTCCAGTGCCTTTTTCAGCAAACTGTTCTTAACAGCTACTAACTTCACCTCATTCTTAAAGCATTCCCGTCTTAATTGGCTAGTCTTTTCAGCATCCAATGCTTCCAAGTCAGTCAAATAAAAGTTAGGATACTCCTTAATGATTTCGGTCAGTTGATTTATAATTACGCCTTTATCTTCCTTTTTCATTTTCTAACACTTTTAATTAGTTTTCTTCAATTGATTTAGGGTCTATTTTAATACCCGCACTCATTGTACTTGAAAGATAAATGCTCTTTATATAAGTTCCCTTAGCAGCAGAAGGTTTCAGCTTCACCAAAGTCATGATAAACTCCTTTGCATTTTCGCGAATCTGATCTGCGTTAAATGAAACCTTACCAATCGAAGTATGAACAATACCTGATTTATCAACCTTAAAGTCAATTTTTCCTTGTTTGACCTCTTTTACGGCACTTCCTATCTCATTGGTAACGGTTCCACTCTTCGGATTAGGCATCAAACCACGTGGACCCAATACCCGTCCTAAAGCACCAATTTTACCCATGATAGAAGGCATCGTAATAATTACGTCAACATCAGTCCAACCTCCTTTAATCTTTTCGATATATTCCTCCAAACCGACATAATCAGCACCAGCAGCTGTTGCTTCAGCCTCTTTGTCAGGAGTACACAACGCAAGAACCCGAACCTGTTTCCCTGTTCCATGAGGCAACGAAACTACGCCGCGCACCATCTGGTTAGCTTTACGAGGATCAACGCCTAAACGGACATCCACATCTACCGAAGCGTCAAATTTGGTTGTTGTAATCTCTTTTACCAAAGCCGAAGCCTCTTTCAATGTATACACTTTTCCCGCTTCAATCTTACTTAAAGCCAACTTTTGATTTTTTGTAAGTTTACTCATCTCAATTGAAGTTTATTAATTATTACTCGGGAATGCCCCTTTAACTGTGATACCCATGCTTCTTGCTGTACCAGCAACCATCTTCATGGCCGACTCGACAGTGAAACAATTTAAATCGACTAATTTATCCTCTGCGATAGCTTTCACCTGATCCCAAGTAATCTCAGCGATCTTGGTACGGTTAGGTTGAGCAGAACCACTTTTCTGCTTTGTAATCTCCAATAACTGGATAGCAACCGGAGGAGTCTTAACAACAAAGTCAAAAGACTTATCTGCATAGTAAGTAATTACCACAGGCAAAATCTTACCAGCCTTGTCTTGGGTTCTGGCATTAAATTGCTTGCAAAACTCCATAATGTTAATACCCTTAGAACCTAAGGCAGGTCCTACTGGGGGAGAAGGGTTTGCTGCTCCTCCTTTAATCTGTAACTTGATTTGTCCAGCAACTTCTTTAGCCATTGTCTAACGTTTTTAATATATTACATCAATAACTACAAGAAAGATTCACATTATCCGTAACTACAATGTTATTCTTTCTCTACTTGCATATAACCTAATTCAAGTGGTGTCTTACGTCCAAAAACTTTGACCATCACTTTCAATTTCTTTTTCTCGGCATTGACCTCCTCGATGACACCCGTAAAGCCATTAAACGGCCCAAACGTGATTTTCACATTCTCTCCAACATAAAATTGAAGATCCAAATCTTCCGGCTGTTCCTGCAACTCGTCCACCTTACCTAAGATACGATTGACCTCTGCAGGTCTTAAAGGAACAGGATTTTCCGTTCCCCCTAAAAAGCCCAAAACATTCGGAATGTTTCTCAATCGATGAGCGACTTCTCCCACCAAAGCAGCCTCCACTAACACATAACCCGGTAAATAAGCTCTTTCTTTCATCACTTTTTTACCATTACGCATCGTGAATGTCTTCTCCGTTGGAATCAAGACTTGCGACACGTATTCGCCTAAATCCGTATTCTTTAGCTCAGCCTCAAGATACTCTCTGACTTTATTCTCCTTGCCACTGACAGCACGCAGAACATAAAATTTCTTTTGAACATCAGACATACCTCAAACCAAATTAAAAGATTTTTTCGTAAACGAAACGCATCACACCTTCAAAGCCTGCGTCAATAACAAAGATCACGACTGCGATTATAAGGGAAGCAAACATAACAACCACAGCACTACTGGAAAGCTCTGTTCTTGTAGGCCAAGAAACTTTATATACAAGTTCGTTATAAGATTCCTTAATATAATTGATTACCTTTTTCATTGAATCTTTTGCTTTTTTGCACGGAACGAGAGGCTCGAACTCCCGACACCTGGTTTTGGAGACCAGTGCTCTACCAACTGAGCTAGTTCCGTAAGAAAAAATTGACAATGAGTAATTGACAATTGACAATGAAAGTTAGAGATTAATTTCAATTGTCAATTGTCAATTGTCAATTTATTAGTTTTCCAATTCCGTGATCTGACCTGCACCAACCGTACGTCCACCTTCGCGGATAGCGAAACGCAAACCTACGTTACATGCTACCGGATAGATCAATTCAACTTCGATTGTTACATTATCTCCCGGCATAACCATTTCTGTTCCTTCCGGCAATTTGATTTCACCCGTAACGTCCAATGTACGGATATAGAACTGCGGACGATAGTGGTTGTGGAACGGAGTGTGGCGACCACCTTCTTCTTTCTTCAAGATATAAACCTCTGCTTTAAATTTAGAGTGAGGTTTGATCTGACCCGGATGGCAGATAACCATACCACGTTTTACTTCGTTCTTATCAATACCCCGGAGCAACAAACCTACGTTATCACCAGCTTCACCTTGATCCAACAGTTTACGGAACATTTCAACACCTGTTACGACAGATTTCTTACCGTCTGCGCCCAAACCGATGATCTGAACTTCGTCACCAACTTTTACAATACCTGTTTCAATACGTCCAGTTGCAACAGTTCCACGACCCGTAATAGAGAACACGTCTTCAACCGGCATCAAGAACGGCTTATCAACTTCACGCGGAGGCAGAGGAATCCATGTATCGCAAGCGTCCATCAATTCCATAATCTTCGCTTCCCACTTCGGATCACCATTCAAAGCACCCAAAGCTGAGCCACGAATAATAGGTGTATTATCTCCGTCGAAACCATAGAATGAAAGCAATTCACGCATTTCCATTTCTACCAATTCCAACATTTCTTCGTCGTCTACCATATCGCACTTGTTCAAGAAAACAACCAAACGCGGTACGTTTACCTGACGAGCCAACAAGATATGTTC
>CALUTX010000331.1 GCA_944323815.1 uncultured Parabacteroides sp.
CCTGATAACCAACCTCGAACTTGTTCTTCAACGGGCAGTAGGAAATAACAATGGCCTTCTCATCATATTTTGAGTTGATGACCTTTTTCCCCTTCATAACGGCATACAGGGAAGTCAATCTCTGCTGCCCATCAATGATTACCTGTTTCGGAGATTCATAGTTGTGAATGTCTGTTCCGATGGTTTTCTTCTTCTCAAGCGTAGGGCACTCCCACAGCATTAAGTAGCCGATTGGATAACCGCACATCATCGAGTCGAACAAATCACGAACCTTTGAGTCTTTCCAAATAAACGGTCTCTGGAGTTCCGGAAGGCCGAGTTCTCCGGTGTCGATCTTCTCGATCAACTGATTTACTGTTAATGTTGTATTGCTAAAAATCTGTTGCATCTTCCGTTCCTCCTGCTTAATCCACGAACAAGTCCGGGATATTTGTATCAGATCAATATCGCTGTAGAAGCTTTTAGGGAATCACAAGAATCATTTCACCTCATGATCCCGCCTCTTTGTAACGGTTGGATATTCACTTACGATTTTTTGCCAGCAAGGACAATCTTTATCATGATCGTTGATAATCCCACATGCCTGCAAATGGGAGTAGATCGTGACAGGTCCAACATATTTGAAGCCACGCTTCTTCAGGTCACTGCTTATCTTCTCGGAAAGACCGTTGCTAACCGGAATTGGCCCCGTCGCATGTCCTTGATACAAGATCGTCTTCCCCCCTGAGAAAGCCCAAATATAATCGCAGAAACTGCCAAATTCTTCACGTACTCGCTGATAACATTGGGCGTTATTAATTACAGCCTTTATCTTGCGAGGAGAGCGGATCATGCCTTCTGTGTTTAAGATACGTTCAATATCGGTTTCATCATATTTTGCGATTATGTCATATTCAAAATTGTCAAAGCACACACGGAAGATCGCTCGTTTTTTCAGCATCAGATCCCAGCTTAATCCGCACTGCATACATTCCAATGTTAGATGTTCGAACATATGTCGATCATCATGCACTGGAATACCCCACTCGGTATCATGATATACCCTGTCAAGAGGGTCTGATGAAGCCCATCCACAGTAGCCCATATGTTAAATTCTCCTTAGCCCTCAAAACAGTTATTGTTCTTTCCATTCCTCGATCGCCTGAAATATTTCCTCTTGGTACTTGACTTGAAACACTGTCCTGAAAGCACCAAGAGAATACTGAAGATGCTGGCTCAATATATCACGAGGGAAGCTCTCGATGAGTATTTTTATGGGGCGACTGTGCTGTAGGCACTCACATTGATTCGGATCGTATTCGTAATCTCCAGTAATAACGGCAAGTGCATAGGTATGGCTTCCTTTAGATGGGATTAAAACATAATCGTCGATCTGCATCTTTTGAACGAAATCGAGAATCTGTCCTACCCAAGTCGCAACAGAAGTTCTATTATCTGTTTGCTTTTCATTACCCACAGCAGTGCGAAGTTCTTCCTTTGTTTTGATAGACTTAAAGTTGTAATGGTAACCCTCCCACGGAAGGAACACCTTCTGCATCTTCAGTATTACATCATAATATGTCGCATTTCGCCCAGCTCTAATTAGCCACATCATATGCTCTTCTCCTTGCTTGAAACGAATTCCAGATCGAGATTTTTCTAAAACAGCGTCAGCTGTGTATAGCCGTAAACTTTGCCATCATCTATGGCAAAATCCGAAATATACTCTTTGAACTCGCCAAGCTCCATTGTTCCATACTGTTCACACATCTCGCTTACTTTTAAATAGCAGTCTAAAAGCGAAAACGTGCCGGTTTCCAAGATCTTGTTCATGGACTCAACGACGGCATCTTTAAGGAGCTTCGTTTTTTTCTTGTGCCCCTCCTTGATGATGTACATCCCGGCCTTCTTATCATAATCAAAAATGGAACTAACAATCGCATCCTTTTCCGCAAGCATCCGATAATCCATATTATTTTTGAGCCATGCGATGATAAATTCTCTATCAAGTATAGTTTTGGCGATTCTTCCTTCTCGTGAATTAGCGACAAAACACAGATGTGACAGCACAGGAGATAAATCCTTTGATACTTTGACCTCCGTGTTAAGAGTGTAGACAGAATACACGTCACTAATATAGCTGGAATTGATCGACATTTGCGCCTTTGAGGAAATAACCGCAGGAATCTGATAAAAGACGCTTTCACAGACAAACCCATTGTTTTGAAGCGCAGCAATCAGAGCCGTCCAAGCCCTCATGTCGTTGTTATTGAATGTAATAAGAAGTTTACCCGTTTCTGTCAAATGCCGAGTAAAGCAACACATATACTCATCAAGCTTTTGGGAATAATTCTCCCATGAGGCCGATTTGTCTATTCTGTCACTTACGCTGATATCTTCATCTGAACAAGGAATATCCTTGAGAAAGCTATTCCAAATATTCGAGAACTCTGTATATGGAACGCTATCCCCATAGGGAGGATCTAAAAAGATTAGATCCGCCTTAAGATCAGAGTATTCGTTGCGATTCAATAGCTCCAATGAATTCCCGTGAATGATTTTAGCTTCAGCATTGATAGGAGTTTGCGAGAGGGCTACTAAGGCCTTTTTAAACTTCGACAAACGAGCTTTAAAGTGAACAAACGGATTTGTTTCAAGATGCTCCTGTGGAATCCAGAATCCCGGAACGCTCCACGCTGGACCACCGGTAGAAAGATTGTTTCTACTCGCAATAAGTCGTGAACACTGTGCAACTGATGCAGTAAGAAGCAGTAAAGCGCAGTTCCTTATTTTTTCATCTTCAATCTTCCAGATATTATCTGCAAGATAGGAAAGAATGCAGAAATTCCTGTCAGTAAAGAAAGATGCAGTGGTTATACCGTTGAATGAAAGGATGCGCCGATTTTCAGGGAATTCAAAATTAAAAGCAGCCGTATCAACGCTATCATCTCTAAATGATGATAGTTCTTTTTGCTTTACAAGTTCCGAATCAGTAGGAGTATAGTTCTTGTCGTTTTCAACAGAGATGTTAAAAACCTCTGTGTCAACGAGACGCTCAAGGTTGAAACGGACTGTTTTTCCGCAAACGGGGCACAAGAGTTTTTTACCTTCTTTTTTACAGTCGTCTTGCTTTAATACGGTGCCACACTCACACTTTGAAATGATCCTGTGTGACAGGTATTTTATGGTATTCCCATCTGCTGTTTTATATAAATGGCCATATTTAGTATAAGCCTGTTCTAATATCTGCTCAAAAACGGCGACGAACTCATCTGGATCAGGGGGATCAATTAGAACCGAACTAATCAAAACCGCAGCAGGATTCAAGTCAAACCCATAGCTTTTTCTCCCAATTAAAGCCCCTTCTCGTATGGTGACCCCGCTACCACAAAACGGATCAACAATGGTATCTCCTTCTGAGGTAAGAGAAGAAATACACTCGCTAATAACATTATGGGGTTTTCGAGCCCAATACTTATGCATTAAGTATTCAGGAGTATGTGTTTCGGCTTTAATGAAGCCAATATCAAAAGCCATTATCCATTCCTCCTAAACACTATAATAAAGTCGTTTAAGCTCACACCAACTTTGTCGCTTGTTCTCCGCTGACTGGCTGTCCAAGAAGCCTCTGTATACTTCGGTACCCTTAGTACAACTTTTTCCACCGTTATAGAAGGATTATCTGAGAGGAACTTTTCAAGCAGCATTTTCGTTGCTTGAATGTACTCTCCCTTGATAATCGTATCACCTATCATTAAGCCCATGACTCCGTCCGGCGACAATGTGGCTACAATGTTGTTTAGCGTGGATCTCATATCCTCAACATAATGAATAATGTTTTCGGCTTTGCCAACTTTGAAGAACTCTCTTACTTCGCTCTTTCTCACCTCCGCATGGTTAATTCTCATCCATGAAAGCTCTAAAGAGTTAACGGAGCTGTACTTATAGGAATTGAAGTACGGCGGGTGTACAATAATGAGCTTATTCGTTGGACCAAACGAGAATGGAGCACTGGCATCGTGCTCAGCAATATCAATGGTTGATTTCGATTCAGGCAAGGAAGAAACCGCTTTAATCGCTTTCTGCGCCTTTTTAACAAACGTGTCTAAACAATCCTCTTTTGCGGTAACGACATCTAAGAATAATCTTCCTTGTTGAGTAGTAGCTCTCGATACGGGTCGAATAGATGAAGCAAGGCATATGCTATAGAAATCCTTGATCTTTTCGTCTTCAATCTGATTAATAAGGTAAACAAGGCCCCTGATCGAGTCTTGAGTTTCTTTCAAAAACCAGTGATCCACATCTCGGATACCAACTGGCTGCCAGTCAAATTGTTCTACCGATAGCGGCGCATAGTTATCACAAATTCGATGCAATTCAGCAAGCAGCTTATCTTCATCTATATGCGTCGTTTTAACTCTCTGAAGCAACACAGCCAAAGGATTAACATCATAAGATCTACAATTCCTATTGGCAAGCATCGCCTCTAATACGGTAGTCCCGCTTCCTGCCATTGGGTCCATAACCATGTCATATTCGTCGGTATACTGCATGATAAAATGGGCCGCAATAGTTGAGGGGAACTTACCAAAGTACCTAAAGATTCCGTGGGTCGAATAGCTAATCTGAGCGTTCGTTCCCAGAGCAGTCCACGCTTCTAAAGGTGCATACGAATCAAGACCAGCCTGTTTAAGCAAAAACAGCTCATCTTCACTCATTTCGTGTTCTTTTCGTATTTCAATACCGGCACTCCTGTTATCAACAGGGTTCGGGTACTCATAGAAAAATGTTTCCATCAAGGTCCTCCGCTATGTTCGTTATTGGCGTCGCAATGCATCAAAACTGGCTGCGCTATGCATCGGACGTCAGTACTATAATCCATAAATAATCAGAAAAGTCAAGTCGTATGGCGTTATTCCATCAGGGTCTCAATAATCTGATCCCCCAAGGAAGAATTCCTTGCATCATAACTCTTGTAAAACGCAGTGCAACGCAAGTTTCCAGATCTATAGAGCGTTTCAACACCAACTATAATGCTGCTGAAAACGACATCTTCATCCTTTACCAAATCATGGTAATGGTCATATAGGCGATTCTTTTCTGTATCATTTTCAGGATAATCTGTGCTTCCCCACAGAAGGCCAAGTACGACTTTATAATTTTCTCTTCCTCTCCAAAATGGATTGTCTCCTTTTGATCCGAGGATATTGGCCAATTTCACTACCACCGCAGCACTTTTTCTGGCCTGCTCTCTTTCAAGCAGTTTTTCAAGGCTGTCTTTTGCCTCAATGATTATGACCGTTTCAAGTGCATCATTGTACATAATGATGTCAGGACGATCTTCTTCGAGAATAAAACGATAGACTTCTCCTTCTTGACCGTTGCTTTTGGATGGAGCTTTTATTGTTTTCCAAGGTCCTGCCGTTGGGTTCGTGAATGCGATTTTCCACGAAGTATTATTCTTGTAGATTATTTCAAAAGCCCAACGTGCTATCTCTTCATTCAGCCTATTGATGTTCCTCATTTAAAGTACCTCCTCATTCCTTAATGACACAGCTACCCCAGCATTGAAAATGAGGTAATCGGTCAATTCGGTATATAGTGTTGTTCCTTTATTTCGAGTAATCCGTCCATTTCTTCCAAATGCTTGAGTATGTACTTGATGAGGGAAATATGCAATCACCGCTCGATCCCGTGTATCAAACTTTCCGAAACAGGT
>CALUTX010000332.1 GCA_944323815.1 uncultured Parabacteroides sp.
CTGGTTTAAGTGAAGTTACTGGAGATGAAGTTCCTACTTATAGTGTGGTTGGCACAAATGATGGAATTGCCGATTATAGAGTAATGGAAGATAGAATTAACAATATAAAAAAGAATGGTACTGATGCTGAAATAGAAGTGTTTGATGGACTTCCTCATGGCTTTGGAGTAGGAAAAGGTACAAAAGCTGAAGGCTGGATAAAAAGAGCAGTAGAATTTTGGAAAAATCATATGTAAAAGACTTTTATAATCAAAAATGATGGCTTAATTGTCATCATTTTTTGTTTGCACTAAATTACTGTAATATTTTGTTTTGCCAGAAAGAACATCATTATAAAATCCTTGCTTCCAATGAATATAATCAATGCTTTCTTTAATCTCTTGCATTTTATGTTCTAATTCTTTCAATTTTACATCTAATATTTCTTGCCTTTTGGGAATTGATTTTTCCCCTTCTAAACATAAGGCAAGATATTCTTTCATTTCTAATATACTCATACCACAGTTTTTAAGACAAGATAGAGAATCAATCCATGCAATATCTTTGTCATTAAAAACACGGTAATTATTAGCATTTCTTTTAACGTTAGGAACTAACCCCTCATTACAATAAAACTTTAATGTATCATAAGTTAATCCTGTTTTTTCACAAGCTTGTTTCATTGTATATAACATTATTTAACACTTCCTTTAATAAATTTATTTTTTTTATAAAAAACGCTTGACCGTGAGTAACACCCACCTAGTACAATGTAATTGTACTAAAGAAATCTTTAGTTGTCAAGAAAGGAGAAAGTTGTTATGAAGAAGATGATTGGTGTTGTAATTTCGGAAAAAGGAAAAATGGAAATGAGTGATAACTGCCCATTACCAGATAAGATTTGTTCTACTGGAGCATTGATTAAGCCTCTTATTTGGTCTCCATGCACTTCAGATGCCCATCTATGTGAAACAGGCTGTGAATCATTACCATATTTACTTGGTAAATCAGCTGGACACGAGATGTGTGGAGAAATTGTAGAGGTTGGAGAAGATGTTAAAGACTTCAAAGTTGGAGATAAAGTTATTGCTTGTGCAGTTATGCCAAACTGGAGAAGTTTAGAGGCTCAAGATGGTCATCCTACTTCGGATAATATGTATCAAGGAATTGATTATTCTGATAGAGGTGGCTCATTTGCTGAATACTATTATGTAAGAGATGCAGACATGAATTTAGCTCATATACCAGATTCTGTTACTTTAGAACAAGCAGTAATGGTTCCTGATATGATGTGTACAGCATTTAATGGAGTTGAAGAACTTGATATTAAATACGGTGATTCTGTTGCAGTTATAGGTATCGGTCCAGTTGGACTTATTGCTGTTCGGGCTTGTGTACTTAAAGGAGCTGGAAGAATATTTGCGATAGGTTCACGAAAAATCTGTTTTGATGTTGCTAAAGAGTTTGGTGCAACTGATTTAATAGATTATCATGACGAAAATTATCTTGAAGATATAATTGCTAGAAATGGTAAACAGGTAGATAAGGTAATAGTATGTGGTGGGAATGAAGATACTATTAGTGCTGGACTACATATATTAAAACGTGGTGGTATATTAGTAAATTTATCTACTTATTTTGGAGAAAAACCAATTACTATTGCTCCTGCTGATTTTGGTTTTGGTTATGGAGATAAAACAATTAAAGGAATAGGTTGTGGTGGAGGAAGAATATTCATGGAAAGAATGGTATCTTTAATTGAAAATAAACGTATTGATCCATCAAAAATTATTACGAATCGTTTCTATGGTATGGATAAGATTATAGATGCTATGAATTTATTTTTAACTCACAACCGTGATTTTATAAAACCTGTTATTTATAACAAAAATGAAAAATAGAAAGAAGGAATTGTTATGGAATATGTAAAATTAAATAATGGCGTAGAAATGCCAATACTTAACTTTGGTGTTTATCAAATACCAAAAGAAGAAACTAAAAAATGTGTACTTGATGCTATTAAAATTGGTTATAGAGGAATTGATACAGCACAGTCTTATTTTAATGAAGAAGAAGTTGGAGATGCAATAAAAGAATGTGGTGTACCAAGAAAAGAATTATTTATTACAACAAAAGTATGGATTGATAATTATGGTTATGAAAGATGTAAGAAGTCTGTATTAGAATCAATGAAAAAACTAAAAACTGATTATATTGATTTAGTATTATTACATCAGCCATTTAGTGATTATTATGGAGCATATAAAGCATTAGAAGATTTATACCATGAGGGAAAAATAAAAGCAATTGGTGTTAGTAATTTTTACCCTGATAGACTTAGTGATATATGTTTATTTGGACGTGATGTTATTCCAGCAGTTAATCAAGTAGAAGTTAACCCATTAAATCAACAAGTGAAAGCTCAAGAGAACATGGAAAAATATGGAGTTCATATTGAAGCATGGGCACCATTTGGTGAAGGTAAAAGTGGTATGTTTACCAATGAAGTTTTAGTTAACATTGGAAAGAAATATAATAAAAGTTCAGCTCAAGTAATTTTAAGATGGCTTATTCAAAGAGGAGTTATTGTTGCTTGTAAATCAACTCATGAAGATAGAATGAAAGAAAATTTTGATGTATTTGATTTTGAGTTATCTAATGAAGATATGGAAGAAATTAAAAAATTAGATTCAAATGACAGTTTATTTTTCAATCATCAAGATCCAAATATGGTAGAATGGTTTGATAATATAGTAAACGTAAGAAGAAATAGTAATGATTTTAGAAACGAAAAGAAAGGTTGGGATTAATTTATGAATAAAAATGTAATTATAGGAATTGTAATCGTAGCAGTTATTGCAATTATAGGGGTTGGAGGCTATTTCCTTTTAGGAAATAATAGTAATGATAATTTATCTAATAACAATAATTCTTCTAATGAATCTTCAGAAAGTACTGGTGGTAACAATGAAATTAATGGTGAAAATGTTTTAGTTGTTTATTATTCAGCACAAGGACATACAAAAGAAGTAGCAGAACAAATTGCTGAAAACTTAAATGCAGATACTTTTGAAATTGTGCCAAAAGATGAATATACAGATGCTGATTTAGACTGGACTGATGATGATTCGAGAGTAACAAAAGAACATGAAGATGAATCATTAAGAGATGTAGAACTCGAAAATACCGAAGTAGCAAATTGGGATAGTTATGATACTGTTTTAATTGGTTATCCTATTTGGTGGGGTATTGCAGCATGGCCAGTTGATACTTTCGTAGAAG
>CALUTX010000333.1 GCA_944323815.1 uncultured Parabacteroides sp.
TCCAACCGCATCCTGTCCAACAGTTCGCACAGGTCATCGGTAGTCAGCCGCTCCAAGCGCAGTTTGTCGCTCAGGTAGTCGACGGTCTCCGTGTAAGGGAAGAGCAGTAACAGGACAAACGCCAGATGCCGGTACGACGTAGTCCCCTGTTCCAACAGGGCAAGCAGACGCCGCACCAACTCCGGTTCACGCAGCGGATAGGCAAGCGCTCCCAGCACCGTATGCCGGCGCAGGTAATCCGCCGTCCGCTGCTTGTCGTGCATGAGCAAATCACGTAAAAAGGTTTGATAACTTCGGGGCAATGTGCCCCACTCCGTGAAAGCCGCGTCATAAGCAGCCTTGTAACAGTGGGTCTGTTCTTCCAATGGTAATGTTTGAAGTTTAAGGTTAAACTTTCGGACGGAAGGCTTCTTCCCTCCGAACAACACTTTCAATTCTTGATACATAAAACAGGCGGGGAAGCTTCTGGTTTCTCTCCCCCGCCCGCGAAGCCACCGGATAGACCGGTCACGACTACACACAATTCTCTCTAAGCCCCTTCCGCATACTCTCTCAGTGGTTGGAAGAGGCGCTCTATCAAACGCAGTTCTTCAGTTACGATGCCGACTGTCGCCTTCATTTCCTGACATGCAGGAAGACAGATTCCGTAGTTGGTGGTCAGTCCGTCACGGAAGACAATCTCCACCAAATAATTGTCTTCCAGCGGCACCATTGACACCGACGCAACGCACTTTCTCCACTAGACTGCGTAAAACGATTACATATCGTCTATAATCCAACATCAAGGTAACTTATCTACAACCATTGGACGGATCAGATTTCCCCCAATTGATACCTTAGTGTTTTCTATTTTCATATCTGTAATATAAGAATCACGCGGATGTACCTCGGTACTACTTCTATGTGCATGGAAAACATAACGCATCTTTCCGTCCATATCAAAAAATGGAGCACCATGTCCTACACCTAGCAGATTCTCATAACGATACAAAATCGGATTTGCCTCATATTTCTTCCATGGTCCAAAAGGCGAGTTCGACGTAGCAAATCCAACAGCATAATCTTGACTCATATAACCATTAGCTGAATATATTAAATAATAAGTATCCCCCTCTTTAAAAACAGAGGGACCTTCTACCACTTTTGGCCAAACCAATTCCCAATCCTCTTCTGCCACGAGACATTGTGTCAATGTTTCTTCTTTGATTTTCGTCAAGTTATCTTCCAACTCCGCACACCAAATTACATTGCCATCTGTAAAGCGTACAAAATAAAGATAGGCTTTACCGTCATCGTCAAAAAAGACAGATGTATCAATTCCTTTCTCCTCCCGAATAGGTTGCTTCACTTCCTGTTTAAATGGCCCAAGAGGCGAATCGGATGTGGCTACACAAATATGTTCTTCCGTAGAATAATACATATAAAATTTCTGTTCACTTTCCACATAATAAACCTCTGGAGCCCAAAACATCGATTCGCCATAAGAATCTGTATGATCAAGAGCTAACGAAGATGCACGTTGCCAATGTTCAAGATCTTTGGAAAAATAGACATCGAATCCTGTACCAACATTCGTTCCATATATATAGTACAGGCTATCATACACTAAAATGTAAGGATCTGCCAAAGGTAGTGTCGACGAAAGGACTGACACCGTTTCTTCATCTTTTATTTGTTTCCCTATTTCATTCCTCGAACTATCATTATTACAACCTGTCACGCCTAAAACAGGGAAAAACAATAGAAAAAATATCCATTTCGTTTTCATTACATTACTATTTTTAATTATCTGACTTGTTTATCACAGGACGAAAAGCGCCATAAGAAGGTTCTTGATTCTCTATGTAAGGCCATCCTTCATCATCCCAACAAACATGATCCAACAAAACTTGCCGCTGCGTATCCAAATGTTCCAACTCATAAGCATGGTAAAGCATCCATGTATCACGTTTGTCATCTTCCATCAAAACGGAATTATGCCCAGTTCCAACAAAACGATCATTTCCATGAAGTATTATCTCATGTTTATTCTCCAACATTTTCTCGCCTTGCTTGTTAACATAAGGACCTAAAAGATCCTTTGAACGGCCAACTACCGTTGTATATGTACTGTTTCCACCTTCACAACAAGAACCAATCGAAGCAAAAAGATAATAATAACCGTCGCGCTTCCAAAGGTTAATTCCCTCATAAGCAGTACCAGCTATCTGTCGTTTGGTCTCCAATTTTGGAGTAATTGTGAAATCCTCCGCTATATCCAATTCCATAATATAAATACCAAAGAAGCTCCCCCACAACATATAGTATGTGCCGTTTTCTTCATAAAAGAACTGGTCGATAGAGTTCTCTACATTCACTTCCCGGCTGTCAAACACATATCCTTTGACCTCAAATGGTCCAGTAGGTGAATCAGATAGCGCATATCCCACGGTACTTACCCAATGATTTCCCCATTGAGCCAATGAATAAAAAAGAACATACTTGCCTTTTATATAACGAATCTCCGGGGCCCAAATCGCCGCATGGATGTTATCTTTATTATCTTTATTACCAGGTGCAAAATCCGGACGTGTTTCATCGGTAAATGCCGTTGCAACCTCCTCCCATTCTATCAAATCTTTCGACCTAAAGACGGGAATATTACGAATATCCTCTGTTGCATAAAGATAATAATAACCATCATTGGCACGTATGGCTGTCGGATCTGGGGTTGCCACCCGTATAACAGGATTATGATAAGCCACCAGAGAATCCTCTACTAATGGAATTGGAGTTTCTTTTGTATTTCCAGATCGCTCACTTCCACCACAAGCCGTACAAACAATAAAAGTAAACAGTAAAAAAATATTCTTCAGTTTCATTATCTCTTTTTTGATAATAAGAAGAGAGGCGTGTAACATCAATCACACGCTCCCTTCAAGTAAAACAATCATTCATCCCAACCCGGATTCTGAACCATATTCGGATTCATCTGTGTCTCATTATAAGGAATCGGATAAAGCCAATAGTGATCGCCACCCCATGAATAGTGATAAGTGGCTTGTCCCCAAACTTGACGTAATCCATTGACCTCTTGTGTACCACCATTATCATAAGTAAAAAACTTTTTATCTTTCCATGTCTTCCAACGAAGTTCATCGTAATAAATTAAATCCTCACCCAACAATTCCCAATAACGTTCGTTTCGAATACGCTCACGCAAGTCTTCCTGTCCTGTGACAGTCGTTGGCTCATTGGAATTGAGTAACTGAGCTCCCGCTCGTGCCCGCACTTGATTAACGGCCGAAATAGCCTCTTCTATTTTTCCTTGTTCATTCAGGGCCTCAGCCAAATTCAACAATACATCAGCATAACGAATTTTAGGCATATCGATAGCTGTTCCCATCTGGTTTCCCTCATTCACTCCTTCTGTCACAAACTTACGGTTCAAGTAGTAAAACATAGCTTGTGTATCCGTCCGCAAATCATACGGTTCACGAGTCACTGTCCCATCCGCATTAGTTGTTTCAAGCCACTGACTACGGAACGGGAAACGGCTAGTAAAATAGTTATCAGCTCCTCCGTCACCTCCAAGATAAGTAGCATAAGGCGTAATGACACTCATTTCCAAACGTGGGTCACGATTATCATATGCTCTACGAATACGAGCTTCATTCCCTTCTGGTAAATAATAGTCCATATTAGCACCTTGTTCTTTTGCACTCGCAAATTCATCTTCTGTTAAATTATCACGCAAAAAGAAAACTCGCCGTTCATTAACTGTCAGTGAATAATATTCCGGTATCACATCCGACCAGTCGAATTTGCTACCATCTGCATTTTCATACGTGTCAACAAAATCCGGATTCACTAAATAATTATTCCACATAGAGCCATACGTACAACGGTTTCCAAACCCACGGTTCTTTGAATTCCAATGACCGCTTTCCTCAATACACTGGACTGAAAATATCATCTCATCGCACTGTTCGTTTGCCTCTTTAAAAAGTTGTTTATATGCGTCAGCACCACCAGTAAATAAACTATAGCCACAGTCGCCTACCGCCTTGAAATCGGCTTCTGCAGCAGCCCAATTTTCCTGCCAAAGATAAATTTTCCCTCTTAATGCATAAGCTGCTCCTTTCGTTATATGGCCATAATCAGAATCTCCACTATTATACTTATCTGGCAAATTAACCTCATTGATACACTCTGTCAAATCACGAATTAATTCATTCCACATATCGGCTTGAGAAAGACGGCTACCTTCTGCATCATCAATACTTTTGATAGGATCCGTATAATAAGGTACACCTCCAAAAAGAAGGTTAAGTTCATAATACCAATAGCTACGTAAGAACTTAGCTTCAGCAACCAAACGAGCTTTCTTCGTCTCTGCAATGCCATCAACATTCGGCAAATTGGCAATAACATCATTACAACGAATAATGAATTTATAATTATCATGCCAGATCCAACTCGGTCCGTCACCAGAAGTCGTTTGGTTCCCAAATAACATTCCGAAATTACGCCAGTTGGCATCACGGTCCATTGTAAAACTGAAACAATCAAACCACATATTATAATTATCATTATACAAATGATTTAGTCCGTTATAAAGACCGGTAACAGCCTGTTCTGCCATCGTTGCATCAGCCCAAACTTCACTTTCACTTGGTTGGTTTTTGGGAGTCAAATCCATGTCTACACAACTGACAAAAAAGACTCCAGACAAAAACAAAGAGGAAAGTAACTTTATACTATTCTTCATTATATTCGTAAAATTATTTTTATTCATACCTCTTCATATTTTTTAGAATGTTATATTAACACCTATTGTATATTGGCGGATAGGTAAATAACCGTCATCACTCATCCGTTCCGGATCCGAGCCGTCAAATTTCGTAATTGTCAACAGATTCTCACCGGCAACATACACACGTGCATTTTGGATATAAGCCTTCTTCATCCACTTTTTCGGAAAAGTATAACCAATCGTCAAATTCTTCAATTTCATATAATTGCCATTTTGTAATTGCCATGAACTGGTCGCACTTGCTTGTCCACTATTCTGATAACCAACAAGACGAGGTGTATCGGAATAAATATTCGTACGAGGATCATTCGGGTTTTCCGGATCATAAAAATAATGATCATACGCCACATCATACCCAATACCATATCCGTGTGTAATACTAACACTATTCTGCGTCTGTTTATAATAATGAATCTTGAATCCGGCTGCACCTGCCCAATTCATAGAGAGATCAAATCCTTTCCAAGTCAGACTTGCCTGTAAACCATAATAATACTTCGGTGTACTGGAATAACCCTGAAAATCTCGGTCATTATCGTTACCATAAATACCGTCACCATTATAATCTGCATAAATCATATCTCCATACCAGATTTTATCTTTACCAATTCCTTGATTCGGATAAAACTGATAACCTGCATCAAACATTGCCTGCAACCAAGCCATATCCGCCTCTGTACGAATCATACCATCTTTCGGTCCACCGTTAATATTGACAGAACCATCAGCATTATAATATGAACCATTTCCTTTATATGGATTAATCATATAAAACTCGTTCATCTGATGTCCTTCTACAATCAGTGAGGTAGAACCATTAGCAACAGTCCCGACATTTTGATACCATACTATATTACCGTTCTCATCCGTCCGCCATTCCCGAATCAGTTCTCCTTTGTATTTTGTTACTTCGTTCTTATTATAAGTAAAGTTTCCTGATACTGAATAAGCAAAATCACCAACATGATCATTCCAGCTTAGTGTAAGCTCAATACCCTTATTGTTAACATCGGCCAAGTTCTGAAGCGGAGAAGTAAACTGATTCAACGATTCAGGAAGTGTTGGACGATAAAGGATTCCAGTTGTATTCTTGTTATAAATTTCAACAGTACCATTCAGACGATTATTAAACACCCCAAAGTCCACGCCAACATTCGTCACAGCAGTCTCTTCCCATTCCAATGCATAGTTGGAAAATGTTGTCATCGCCAGACCATTCGATTTCGAGCTATTGAATGCATAATTAAAACCAGACCCATAAAGTGCCTGCCATTCATAGTTCCCTATCGAATTATTACCCAATTTACCCCATGAAGCACGTAGCTTCAAATTACTCAACCAATCAATATCTTCCATAAATGCCTCTTCCGAAATACGCCATCCGGCAGAGAACGAAGGGAAGAAACCCCAACGAGAATCGGGAGAAAAACGGGATGAACCGTCGTAACGCATATTCATTTCCAGAAGATAACGATTATCGTACGAATAATTAACACGTCCAAAAAACGAACGAGACGAATATTCGAATGAAGAACCATTTATATAATAAGGATCTGTCATCGCATTGAAATCTGTCAAATTAATACTCGACATGCCTTCTTTACAAATATCGACTTCATCACCCCATTTACGATACTCTTCATATCCAAGCAAAGCACTGACATCATGTTTTCCAAACGTATGTCCCCACGTCAACAATGCATTTGTTTTCCAACTTCTGTCCCGATGTTGCCAATCGTACACCATATAAGTAGACAAGTCAGTAGAAGTAGGAGGCGTATTTAGAGATATGTTACGGTTAAAACTATATTGTTGCAAATATTCAGACGGTAACCATTTATGATGATTAATGAAATGGTCATAATAGAAATTGGCAGAGAATTTGAAATCTTTCAGAAATTTCACTTCCACGTATGGATTCACATAATATTTGCTTTGTTTGTAATAACCATGATTACCTGTTAAATTCAGCAATGGATTACCCGCTTGCCCATCTTCTTCATTGGTTTCCGGACCACCATACATCCCGTCATAATAGGGATAAACACCCGGAGTCACCTTCTGCATGTTCAATCCCCAAGCATCACTCAAATTATTACGTTGTTGATCTGCATGATATCCCCAAGCACGCATACCGACTGTCAAAAAATCAGTCACTCTAGACTCGACATCACTACGAAAATAATACTTCTTCACACCAGATTCCACGACTAATCCCGGATTGTCTAAATAGGTAGCAGACAAGCCATAAGTCGTACGTTTTTCTGCTCCCAGCAAGCTAATAGTATGTTCTTGCATCCAATTAGGTTGATAAATCACATCATACCAATCCGTATTTGGATGTGAAACATAGTTTGGAATTCCCTGTTCATTGGTGGCATTCGGATTACGAGCAGCTTCACGCCATTCATCAATGGTCGACTGCGAGAACTTCGCAGCCTGGTTCGTATTGATATACCCTTCATTGACAAACTCCATATAATCCGCATAATCCGTCACCTGACGAATCAACTTGGCAGGTGTCTGATAAGAGAACTTCCCTGAATAAGTTACATTAATCTTGCCTTCCGTTCCACGTTTAGTTGTAACCAAAATAACACCATTCGCACCTCGATTACCATAAATGGCGCAAGAGGCAGCATCTTTCAAAATAGAAATAGAGGCGACATCGTTCGGATTGATTTCGTTCAAACTCATTTCCATCCCATCAACCAAAATTAAGGGACTGGCATCGTTCATTGTACCTGTACCACGAATCAGTACAGACGATCCTTCTGCATTTGGCTGACTACTGGTATTCATCACATTCATACCAGCAGCCATGCCAGACAAGGAAGCTGCAATAGTCGTCACAGGACGAGCCAATTTTTCATCGTTAAAATCAATACTGGAAACCGAACCTGTCAGATTCACCTTTTTTTGGGATGCATAACCAACAACAACAACCTCGTCCAACGCTTGCAAATCCTCTCGCAACGTAATTTCAAATGAAGTCTTACCTGCAACCGAAATTTCTTGCTCTATATATCCGATATAAGAAATCTGTAAGACCGCATTCGATGATACCTCAAGACTAAAATTTCCTTCCGCATCCGTAATCACCCCGTTAGTCGTTCCTTTTTCAACCACATTGGCTCCAATAACTGGTTCTCCGTTAGTATCAGTTACTTTCCCGAAAACCTGTCTTGTCTGTTGTACAGCCAAATGTTCCGTAACAGGGAGTGGTTCCACACTTTTCACAACATGCTGCGATGGAAAAGATTCTGCTATCAAATTTTGAACAGGCATCATACATAATAATGCCGTTGTAATCCCTACTGCAGGGATAGGCTTTTTTAGCCTTCTTTGAAATGTTTGATAAAATAATATGCTCTTCATAAGCATCTACATTTATATGTTAATAATGTTAGTCGTAATCGTTTTTGGAAATCCAGAAACGATTAAAGGGCATGCCCTTTAATCGTAAAATAAACCTTTACAATATCATTTCATAGGCTCTTATTTTCTATTACTATTATACATTTTCTTTCCCACAAAAACACCAAGTATACTTTTCACTTGACATTTTATGTTACAAAAAAACTCTTTTATTTATTATAAAGCAAATTTTAGTCATATTTTTTTGTGTGTTATACAACATATCTTTACTTACATCAATATAATAACAAAAATGATGATATTAATGGGGTCAACCTAAAAACAAGTAATTATATTATTTTTGAATTTGATAATTATAAACAAAACACCCATTCTTTTACACCCCCGACTTATCCCTGTTTTTCACCCCAAACACCTAAAAAACAAGAAAAAGCCATTTCCGGAAAACCTTATTTTTCTTCCCAACAACCAGTTGAAAAAGGCTTTTCCCAGCCCAAACAAGAGCGATTCCGGATTACCCGGCGGCTAATGGCCACTGTCCGGCAGCTAATGGCCGGGAGGACAGTCGTAGTTGGCACGAGGACGGTCGCAATCGCGATTAGGTCCGTCCTAATCCGTAATCAGAACGGTCGTAATTACCAAAGAGGACGGAGGT
>CALUTX010000334.1 GCA_944323815.1 uncultured Parabacteroides sp.
GAGGAAACCGTTGTCAACGGCGGTTCGATGAGTGTCGAGCCGGGTAGCCGCAAAGCCCTAATCTCGCGGGCTGGCAGCCTGTATGTGACCGATATCCCCAGTGGAAGCGCTGCTTTGAACGACCCCGTCGACCTTTCACATATGCAAATCAAAGTCGATTATGCCCAAGAATGGCCGCAAATCTTCGACGAAGCCTGGCGCGCCTACCGCGACGGCTTCTATCTGGAGAATATGCACGGCGTGGACTGGAAAGCCATCAAGCAGAAATATGCCGTTTTGCTTCCCTACGTCAAAACCCGTTTGGATTTGAACTACGTCATCGGGGAGATGATTGGCGAACTGAACTGCGGACACGCTTACGTCAATCCGGGCGAGACCGAACGCCCTGCGCGCATCAACATGGGCTTGCTGGGCGCGGAAATCTCGCGCGACAAGAGCGGATTCTTCCGTCTGGAGAAGATTCTGCCGGGCGCGTCGTGGAGCGAAAAGCTGCGCTCGCCGCTCGCCGAGCCGGGTATCGACGCAAAAGTGGGTGATTACATCGTCGCCATCGACGGTGTGCCGACTAACACGGTCAAAGACATGTACGCCCTCTTGGTGGGCAAGGCAAACGTCCCGACGGAGCTGTCGCTAAATGACAAACCGCAGGCGGCAGGTGCACGGAAGGTCGTCATCAGCCCGATTGCCAGCGAATATGCACTCTATCATTATAATTGGGTACAGGAGAACATTCGCAAGGTGGACAAAGCGACCAATGGCCGCGTCGGCTACATCTACATCCCCGACATGGGCGTCGACGGCCTGAACGAGTTCGCCCGCTACTTCTACCCGCAGCTCGACAAGGAGGGATTGATTATCGACGACCGTGCGAACGGTGGCGGTAACGTCTCGCCGATGATTCTCGAACGTCTTTCGCGCGAACCCTACCGCCTGACGATGCGGCGCGGTTCGAAACGCATCGGTACGGTGCCCGACGCCGTGCAGGTCGGCCCGAAAGTCTGCCTCATCAACAAATATTCCGCGTCGGACGGCGACCTCTTCCCGTGGGGCTTCCGTGCACTCGGACTGGGTAAGCTCATCGGGACGCGCACGTGGGGCGGCATCGTCGGCATCAGCGGCTCGCTGCCTTATATGGACGGCACGGACATCCGCGTCCCCTTCTTCACCAGCTACGACCCGAAGACGGGCGAATGGATTATCGAAAATCACGGGGTTGACCCCGATATTGTTGTCGATAACGATCCCATCAAGGAGTGGAACGGCGAAGACCAACAGCTCAACCGCGCCATCGAGGAGGTTATGAAAGAGCTCCAGTCGCGTAAACAATTACCACCGGTTCCAACCCCACGCGATTTTAGCAATTGACAATTGATAATGGACAATTGACAATTAATAGTTAATAAGATGAAAGAGGGAACGATTGGACAGACAAGCGGTAATGGGCAGGAGATAAGGAGCGTAGCGACTTCTAATTGTCAATTGTCCATTGTCAATTGTCAATTAGAAGAACCTTTTGCAGCGATCGATTTTGAGACCGCCAACGGCAAGCGGAGCAGTATTTGCAGCGTCGGCATCGTGCTGGTCGAGCGCGGGCAGATTGTCGACTCGATTTATCAGCTCATCCGCCCCTATCCGGACTATTACACCCATTGGACGACGGAGGTGCACGGCCTGACGAAGCGCGACACCGCCGACGCACCCGATTTCGGCACCGCATGGCCCTTCATCGCCCGGCGCATCGAGGGGCTGCCGCTCGTCGCGCACAACAGTGTCTTCGACGAGGGTTGCCTCAAGGCGGCGCACGAGGCGTTCGACCTCGCTTATCCCGCCTACCGCTTCCATTGTACCTGCCGCCTCTCGCGCCGCCTCTATCCCGACCTGCCGAACCACCGGCTGGAGACCGTTGCGGAGCATTGCGGTTGCGATTTGTATATGCACCACCACGCGTTGGCCGACGCCGAGGCGTGCGCCCTCATCGCCGTCCGGATGATGCGCGAGAAGGGCGTGCAGAGCCTCGCCGAGCTTTGGGTAAATGCTCAGAAGAAGCAGGAATGAATGATTTAAATCGATGTCAGTATGAAAAAGATAATGATGTTTTTATGTTTCTCCCTTTGTACCTCCCTTTTGTGGGGACAGGGAGAGGAGGCGCGGAAGTACACGATTTTGCTGACCGGCGCTTCGTTCGCTTCACCCGAGAACGGCTGGTTCGAGCTGGGTTGCGAGCAGCTTGGCGCGACGCCCCTTAACCGCGCGAGAGGCGGGGAAGCCATTGTTGACGCGGCTAACCGGATGGCGGACGAGACGCTTTATACGCCGGAAGAACTGGAGCGCATCGACGCACTGGTCATCATGCAGGTGCATGACAGGGACGTGGCAGATACGTCGCAGTTGAAACCTTTGTACACAGATTACAAGCTCCCCTTCGACCGTTCCAATTACGCGGTCGCTTTCGACTACGTGATCAAACGCTATCTGACGGAGTGCTATAACCTCCGCCTCAATCCCGGTTCCAGATATTACGGCACGAAAACGGGTAAACCCGCTGTGATCGTCCTTTGTACGCACTGGCACGACGGGCGCACGGTCTACAACCGCACCGTCCGGCTGTTGGTAGCCAAATGGGGGCTACCGCTGGTCGAGTTCGACCGCTACATCGGCTTCTCGCGTAATGCGCCCCATCCCGTCACCGGCGCGCAACCCAGCCTCCTCTACGCGCAGGATTCGCAGGTGACGGACGGCATTACCTACGGCTGGCATCCGCAGCGCGGGAAAGACAAATATATCCAGCAGCGTATGGCCGCGATTTTCGCCGATGTAATGCGCCGCATCCTGCCGACAGAGCCTTGCGCAGCGCGGTAATCCGTTTCCGATGCTTCGGAAAGCGTATAAACGGACGGTATAGTGGAGTCTGATTGTGAAGATTCCACTATGCCGTTTTTTTATATGATTCCTATTCCTACAAATCAATTATATAGTTGGTTTATACGATTTAGTAACGGATGAATCCACTATACAGGCTGTTTATGCGATTCCTGTTCCCGTAGGATTTGTTTACCTGACGGAAAAAGACTATCTTCGGGCGTAGAAACTGAAAAACAGATGGGAAACAAGATTCAGAAGATTTTTCCAGAGGATTTGTACCTCAGCGTGCTCCCCGACTTCGTGCCGGACGAAGCCGCACGCTGGCAGGGGCGCATCGACCCGCGACGGCCGGGCCGCTATGCGACGGGATTCGAGGCGATGGACGCGCTGGTCGACGCGCTGCACAGCAGGGGCTATCAGACGTCCGAACAATGCGGCGCGCAGATGGGCGTCGAGGGTTGCTACCTGAACGGTTTTATCCGTATCGTGAGCGGCCTCTCCTTCGCCGAGTGGCGCGACCGCTACCTGCTGCTGATGGCGTGCGAGCTGCTCGACAAGACGAAGACAGACGTGCAAGACATCGCACGGCGCGTCGGGTTCGCCTCCTCCACCGCGTTCAGCCGTTGGTTTCAGAAACAGACGGGGCGCCAGCCGGTCGAATGGCGTAACGGTTTCCGCACGGGGGCACGTCATCGGCGCGTACGCTAAGCGCGGCGTTCGCCGGCGATGCGGTCGACGATGACGGCAATCGCGCCGTCGCCCGTTACGTTGCAGGCCGTGCCGAAGCTGTCCATCGCTATGTAGAGCGCAATCATCAACGCCTGAAGCGTTTCATTGAAGCCGAGCATCGTCTGCAGGATGCCGAGCGCTGCCATAATCGCACCGCCGGGAACGCCGGGGGCGGCGACCATTGTGATGCCGAGCATCATGATAAAGCCGGCCATCGAACCGAACGTGATGGGTTCGCCGGTCATATAGAGGATAGCCATCGCGCAGGCGGTGATTTTCATCGTGCTGCCTGCGAGGTGGATGGTGGCGCAGAGTGGGATGACGAAAATGGCAATCGCTTCGCGCACGCCGTTTTGGATGGTTTGTGCTAATGTCACCGGGATGGTGGCGGCCGACGATTGCGTGCCCAACGCGGTGGCGTAGGCGGGGAGCATGTTCTTCAAGAGGCGCATCGGGTTCTTCCCGCTGACGGCGCCCGCGATGGCAAACTGAATCAACAGCAGCAAGACATGGAGGATGAAGATGACGATGATGACCTTGAGGAACATAAGGATGATACTGGCGACGTGGCCGCTGACCGTCATGTTCAGGAAGATCCCGAAGATATGGAGCGGGAGGAGCGGGATGATGACCGCCTCAATCAGTTTTGTGATGATTTGCTGGAAGTCGGCAAACGCGTCGTGCAGCACGCGCCCTTCAATGTACGACAATCCCAGCCCGACGATGAAGGAGAAAAGCAGGGCACTCACGACGTCCATCAACGGCGGCATGGCAACGGTGAAGTAGGGTTGCAGCATGAATTCGCCCGGGTTCTCGATGGCGGTCAGCTGCGTATTGACCGGCAGCAGTTCGGGGAAGATGGCGGCACTCGTGAAGTAGGTAAAGAAACCGGAGAAAAGCGTCGAGCCGTAGGCGAGCAACGCAGTGAGGGCGAGCAGGCGTCCGGCCCCTTTCCCCAAGTCACCGATGGCGGGCGTGACCAGTCCGACGATAATCAGCGGGACGGCGAACGAAAGGAAGTTGCCGAACAGTGAATTGAACGTGACGAACACACGGGCAATGCTGTCGGGCAGGAATTGCCCGAACAGGATGCCGGCGGCGATGGCGATGACGACCTTAGCCAGTAGGGAGATTTTCAGCTTTTTCATCTTGCTTTGTTATTTTATAGCCGAGTGCGGCGATCAGTATGCTCATAAACGGGCTGACGAGGTTGAAAAAGCAGTAGGGCAGGTAGGTGAGTGTCGGGACACCCAATATCGTAGCTTGCGTCATGCCGCAGGAGTTCCACGGGACGAGCACGGAGGTGACAGTCGTCGAATCTTCGACGGTGCGGCTTAAGAGGCAGCTTTCGTAGCCCTTCTGTTTGTAGATGTCTTTGAACATATTGCCTGTCAGGATAATCGAGATGTATTGGTCGGCGGTGCAGATGTTCATCGAGAGGCCGGAAGCGACTGTCGAGGCAACCAGCCCGACCGTCCGGTTCATGAAACGCAGGAATACCGACGTCAGACTTTGCAACATCCCGCTTGCCGTCATCGCTCCGCCGAAACACATGGCGCAAAGGATGAGCCAGATGGTGCTCATCATACCGCCCATGCCGCGCGTGGCGACGAGGTCGTTCAGGGCAGCGTTGCCCGTCTCGACACTTGTGCTTCCGTAGAAAGTGATGAGCAGGCCTTTGAAAGCAGATTGCAATCCGTTTGTTTCTGCTCCCGCAATCTCATGCAGCAAGTGCGGCTGGAAAATCAAGGCACAAATGCCTGCCATTGCCGCCGAAACGAACAGCGTGATGAGCGACGGCACTTTCTTGGCAATCAGGATACCGGTGATAAAGGGGACGAGAAGTAACCAAAGCGAGATGTGGAACGTTTGGCTGAGTCCGGCGGCATATTGGGCGATTTGTTCGCCAGCTGTCGCTTCGTGCGTCAATCCGGCGACGGTAAAGATGATCAATGCGATGAGCAGGGAAGGAACCGTTGTAATCAGCATGTAGCGTACGTGCTTGAAAAGCGGTGTCCCTGTGACAGACGAGGCGAGCACTGTCGTATCGGAAAG
>CALUTX010000335.1 GCA_944323815.1 uncultured Parabacteroides sp.
CTCTTGGACTTGAACCAAGGACCCTCTGATTAACAGTCAGATGCTCTAACCGACTGAGCTAAGGAAGAATATGTCTTTGTTTCCGGTCTTTCCCGGCGTCGTGCTTTTGCGCTCTTCCTCTTGGACTTGAACCAAGGACCCTCTGATTAACAGTCAGATGCTCTAACCGACTGAGCTAAGGAAGAATCTTGTTCAAAGGTTTGGTGAAACCTTTTCTGTTTTTGCGATGCAAATGTAGAGGTTCTTTTTGAATTATGCAATATCTTTGCCAAAAAAATAGCGAAAATGAATACAATTGGATTAGGAAATGCTTTAGTCGACGTGTTATTGAGGCTGAAAAGTGATGACGTGCTCTCGGAAATCGGCATCCAAAAGGGGGCGATGGACATGATTGATGAGGCGCAGATGATTCGGATACGTGCCTCTCAGGAGGGATTGGAACGCAGTCAAGCGCCCGGCGGGTCGGTCTGCAATACCATGCGGGCGATGGCAAAACTCGGAGCACAGACAGGTTTTATCGGAAAGGTCGGGACGGACGACGTGGCGGTCTATTATGAAGAGGCGCTAAAGCAGGTAGGGGTGACGCCCTATTTTGTGCGGACAAAAGGAATATCGGGCAGTTGCACCGTCTTGATTTCCCCGGACGGGGAACGGACGATGGGGACTTTTCTGGGCCCTGCCGCGACGCTGACGCCCGATGAGATTACTACTGAGATGTTGTCGGCTTATCATACCATATATATAGAGGGGTATCTGCTGGTCAATGAAGCCTTGGTGCGCCAAACGATGAAGCGGGCGCGGGCGATGGGGTTGCAGGTGGCGTTAGACCTTTCGAACTTCAATATTGTGAATGCCTTTCGGGGATTGTTGGAGGAACTGATTCCTCAGTATGTCAATATCCTTTTTTCCAACGAGAGCGAGGCCGAAGCCTTTACCGGGCTGCCGGCGCATGAGGCATTGCAGGAGCTTGCCCGCTTGGTCGATGTGGCGGTTGTGACGGTCGGTAAGGAAGGGGCATTGGTTTGCGGAGGCGGGGAGACAGTGGCCGTTCCTGCTTCGGGGGGCAAACCGGTCGATACGACGGGAGCCGGTGACCATTTTGCCGCAGGATTCCTGTACGGACGTTCGCAAAATGCGACCTTGGAGCAGTCGGCACGTATCGGCTCGTTGTTGGCGGGGCATGTGATTGGTGTGGTTGGTGCAGAGATTCCGGCAGACCGTTGGGCGGACATCCGTGCGGACGTACGTGCTATCCTTGCGGGTAAATCCATTTAGGCAGCGGATAGATTCATGTAGCCGGAGGGAATGACGCCTTGATTTTTGTAAGGCCTGCATATAATCTCTAAGGGTTTTTGTGTACATTTGCTCCGCAAATTAAGAGTTCGGTTCTATGAAGAAAGTCGTAATATTTATGAGTATGTGTTGGCTGATGGGCAGTATGACACCCATACAGTCACAGACAGATAACCGTTTTGAGGTGAGTAAGAATCTCGACATCTTCAACGCATTGGTCAAAGAGGTGGAGATGTTTTATGTAGATTCGGTGGATGTGGAGAAGACCGTACGGCGGGGAATTGACGCGATGTTGGGTGGCTTGGACCCTTATACCGAATATTATCCGGAGCAGGACATGGACGAATTGAAGTTCATGACGACGGGTGAATATGGTGGTATCGGTTCCTATATTCGGGGACGGAAAGAGGGCGGTGTCTACATCGTGGAGCCCTTTGAAGGGATGCCAGCAGCCGAGGCCGGACTGAAAGCGGGCGACCGGATCTTGGCAGTGGACACCGTTGACGTGACGAAGAAAAGCTCCGACGAGGTCAGTTCCCTTTTGAAAGGTGTGCCAAACACCAAATTGCGCCTGAAGATACAAGGCCCGTTCGACAAGAAGCCGCGCGAAGTGGAGCTTGTCCGCCGTCAGATATTGGAGAATCAAGTGACTTACTATGGGGTACGGGTGGACAGTATTGGCTATATCTACCTAAAAGGCTTTACGGATAAGAGCGCGCAAGAAGTCAAGAGTGCCTTCGAGGACTTGAAGAAGAACCATCACATCCGTTCGCTGGTGCTCGACCTGCGTAACAATGGAGGTGGATTGCTGGAAAGCGCGACCCAGATTGTCGGCATGTTTGTGCCCAAAGGGAGCGAGGTCGTATCCACCAAGAGCAAGCAGAACCAATGGGACCGTACGTACCGCACGCCGGTAGAGCCGCTCGACACGACGATTCCGATGGCAGTCCTGATTAACGGGGCTTCAGCGTCAGCAGCCGAGATTGTTTCCGGTTCCCTGCAAGACCTCGACCGGGCGGTGTTGGTGGGGCAGCGTTCCTTTGGAAAAGGACTTGTGCAGTCGACCCGCAATCTGCCGTATAATTCGACCTTGAAGGTGACGATGAGCAAATATTATATCCCCAGCGGACGTTGTATTCAACAGCTGGACTATACGCATCGTCGGGCAGACGGTAGCGTGGGGGCGATACCCGACAGCCTTACGTCAGTATTCTATACCGCCAACGGTCGCCCTGTGCGTGATGGGGGAGGCATAACGCCCGATTTCCGGATTGAAGCGCCGGAGACACCGACACTCATGTTCTATCTGGTTACGGACTTCCTCGTGACCGACTTTGCCGCCCAATGGGCACATGAACATAAGAAGATTGCGCCCCCCGAGGAGTTTGTCGTTTCGGATGAAGACTTTGAGGCATTCAAGGCCTATGCCAAAGAGAAAAACTTTACCTATGACCGACAGAGCGAACGCTTGCTGGGCGAACTGAAAGAGGTGGCGGAGATGGAGGGATTTCTGAAGAGCGACTCCACTCTCTTTGATGCATTGGAAGCCAAGCTCAAGCCGGACATCGACCGTGACTTTGACCAAAACAAGGAGCAGATTAAGAAGCTGATCGCCTCTGAATTAATGAAGCGTTACTACTATCAACGTGGCGAGTTGATCAACAGCTTGCAGAACGACCCCGTCTTGGATAAGGCACTCGAAGTCCTCACCGACGAAGCCCTCTATCGGAAAACGTTAAGTACCCCGGAGGAACAGCCTTAAAGGACGCGCCTTTCCCCTCATCGAAACTTGATGTGCAACACCACTAACTCCGATGCAGTGCCTACCCGGTAGGGTGGGCCTGCAAACCCAATACCACTCGATACGTAATATTGTGTATGCCCCTTCCGGTAGTATCCGTAGGGGCATTCATATACAGCGTGCATCAGCAGGGGATAGGGCCATAACTGCCCGTAATGGGTATGCCCGTATAGTCCCAAGTCTACCCCGTTCATAGCCAGCTCGGCAAATGACCAAGGCTGATGGTCAAGCACGACGATGGGTTTCGTCGTGTCCACATGAGCCATGAGCGCATGGAGGGGTTTACGGCGACGCTTGTTCACATAATCGTCCCGCCCAATCAGGTAGAACGTGGAGTCCGGCATAACGACAGAATCAACCAGCAAGGTAGCCCCTGTCTTACGGAACCAACGGTTCTTCGCGTGTCGGTTGGCGCGGTATTCATGATTCCCATAGACCATATATACACCAAGCGGAGCTTGCAGTCTTTGCAAGTCCTCTTCAATATGCGCCTTTTCTGCAAAGCGTGACTCATAATCGAGTATATCACCCACTAATACGACCATATCCGGGTGCTGCTTGTTGGCCAGCTGGACATAGCGTTGTACAAGCGTCTTATCGACCATCTCACCAATATGCAGGTCACTCATCATGACGATGGTAAGGCTATCGCGTGTACTACTTCCTTTGGGCAATGTTAGATGCAAGGAGCGAACCGTAGGATACATAACTGTCCGATGCGCCTTGACCATTAAAATAGAAACACCAAGGACAATCAACAGGAAACATAATGACTTCATCCTTCCCCAATGCGCAGTAATCAAACGCGGTAACCACTGCCAACGCTTTTGGGTGATACGTACCACCTCCAACACAAGTAAGCAAAGCGTAATATAGAGAGATGCTATATACCAAGTACCGCATATCTTCTCAATAGCAATCATGAGGTTATCGGGTAACCACGTATGGAAAAAGAAACCCGTAAAATAGAGTGTTAACTCCACAATAAAGAACAGCGCGTAGGGCACACGCCAACACCTCTTTTGAGGCAATGCCTGATACCCTCGCCAGAAGATATAGGGATTCAACAATACCTGTGCCACAATTGCCTGAAGGAATACTTTCATACCTCTACATCAGTTAGAAGAAAGATGAAACACGACCAGCTCACTCTCTGTCCCTATACGGAACGGCGGCCCCCATAGCGACAGTCCGGACGAAACATAAATGTGGCTCTTATCCCACTCTTTATACCCCACGCTCTGCTGGAACAGCTGCTTAGTTACAAGATTCAAGGGCCATACCTGTCCATCATGCGTATGCCCACTGAATTGTAGGTCTATGCCCGATTGTATCGCCTCTTCAAGATGAACCGGCTGATGTTTCAATAGTATAGAGGGCTTCTCCTTATCGACCTGCTGCATCAATCTATCAAAGGGCAGGCAACGCGGATTCGTACGGTCGTCCCGCCCAATCAGTTGAAGTTCGGAAGGCAATGTAACGACTTCATCCCGAAGCAGCTTAATGGATGTACGGGCAAGAAATACTTCACACGCCTCGATTCCTGTATAATAATCATGATTACCCGGCACCATGTAAATACCCATCGGAGCATCGAGCTGGTTCAACTCTTCCCACATACGTTGCTCTTCTACAGGCCTAATGTTGCTATCAATCAGGTCACCACCAATCAGAATCAAGTTCGGTCGTTGGGCATTTATCAACTCCACATATTGTTGCAAATCCTTCTTCATCGTGCCCTGCCCAAGATGAATATCACTAACCGCCACGACGGTCAATGGTTTCCCCTTGTTGAAAGGCTTATTGATAACGATGTTGATAACTTTTGTCTTCGGATGCTTATACTTATAGTATCCATACCCCAACACACTAACAACCAGTACTAAAGCTATCCAAAACCCTTGTCGACAAGGTATGTTGAAAAGCCTAAGCAGGTCAAAAAGCAGCAAGGCCGCTACCATATATAAAGTAAAGACCAGCCACCCCGTCCCTATTTGATGAAATAGATGACTAAGCTCCAATGGCATCCGTATGTCCCGACCAAAGAAACTGACAAAGAACAGCAACGCCCCACATACATAAAGGAGCGCCAAGACCACCTTCAGCCCCATAGGAAAAGCCGTAGCAGCCTGCGCCCCTCGCCAAAAAATATAAACGTTCCCTATTAAATATGCTCCAATAAGAGAGATGAAAAAGATTGGCATAATTTACACTTCGTTAAATTGAGAATGGAGAATTGATAATTGAAAATTGGGCTTCACTTTAACTAATCATCATTTATCTTCATATATATAAATAATCATTCTTAATTTTCAATTCTCAACTCTCAATTATAGATTAAAGTCCTCCCGGTCTTTCCTCTTCTTCACCCTCCTCTGTGCCTGAGCCTGTTTCATCACTCTTGACACGCTTGATGGTTAGTTTTACACCATTCACTGCATTACGCATAGCTGCTTTAGGCGTAAAAACAATCTTCGGACTTTTTAAGGCATTATTCACCGTCACCTCCTCTTCCGTATTCATCATCTTGGAAGGCACGACGGGTCGGAACGACCCTAATTCACCTAGGTCGACGCTCATCCCCATATTTAGGGCATCACACACCACGTTGCTTAAACTCACCAAGGCATTACTGACATCCCCAGCGGATAATGATGTCTCACGGACGATACGGTCTATGAGCATCTTAGTCGTCATACGATGCTGCGTCTTCGGATACGCGTAATAAACTGTTTGACCTTTACGGTCACCTAAAGTAGAAACTCTTGTTTTTATTTCAAATTCTATCATAATTAATTGAATTTAAAATGGTTAGTAAATATGTTATAAAACTCGCTTTTTTCTGCTTTCAAGGGTCACTGTGACTATTGATTAAGGGTCACTGTGACTCTTCATCAAGGGTCACTGTGACTGTTGACAAAGGGTCACTGTGACCCTTAAACTGACCTCTTTTTGACCCCTCACACCACAAAGATATGAGTTATTTTTTAATATCAAATAGAATTGCAAAAATATTTTATATAGACAGGGATAAAAAAATAGAGACGTGGCGTGCCACGTCTCTACGGTGATACCATGTATCGATTATCAATTAGCAATAGAGAAGGTCTGTTTAGGAATATTCCAGCCCTGCACGACGAAGGTTGGTTGGGCCGGCATATCAGTCGCCGCAGTCTCTATAACAACAGTCTTCTTTTCACCCGGCAATAGGGAGAAAAAGTTATCCGTGTAGAAGCTGGGGCGGACAGGTTTATGATACTCATCCAATAATTGTAGTTGGGTGAAGAAGGCGAGCGACTTTGAGTTGTTGCTGAGGGTCGCTTCGATGAAGTGGCGGCCGTCGCGTACATAGGTCTTATAACGTGTTTTTAACCGTACGGGCTTCAGCTTCGAGAGGTCTTCAAAGCCTGACGCTGCCGGGCCGGTCACAGTCTTCTTGCCCTCATATCGGTCGTTCGAACGCCAATAGAACGAATTCGCTATCTCCTTGCCTGCGTTGTCATAAAGACGGAGCTTGATGAAGTGTACTTGCGTGATGTCGTCAGGGAAAGTGATGGTAAACACGTCGTTTACAACACCGTCTTCAGGGATGTTAATCGACTGGCTTTTGCTCCATACCTTGCGGCTGTTCAAGTCATATACTTCAGCAGCCACACGATAGTCTTTGAACGACTGATAGTAGTCATTATAGACCGATACGGTATTCTTCAAATAGTCGAACTGGGCATGCAAAGGCTCCAATGCATTCTGGGTATGATAGAGCGAGGCAGTGGGTTCCAATGAGTAGTCCCACATACGCGCGCATACCTGTCGCACCGGGCAATTATGATACCAGAACAGCAGTCCCGAAGCATAGCGGTCGCCATAGTCGAACTTGTTATAGTTCCATACTTCCCAGATGGATTTGCTGTTCATCGCGCCTACCAGTTGTCCCTTCTTTACATACTCCTCAAGGGTCGACGAAGGGCCATAGTTGTCGGTCAAAGACTTGTATAAGGTCGTCATAAGATGGAAGCCACCGCCGTCATGATAATCCCAAACCTCTTTGTTGATAGGCCAGAGGTCTGCTTCGTCCATTACCTCCCGCAGGGTCTCCAACGTAGGGATGGTGGGCGCACCATATTCGGGGTTGAATCCGTCCACACGACTACCCCGCTCGGAGGCTGTATTCTCATAGTGCTGCATGGGGTTCACCTGCTTGTAGGGGCTGCCATCGTGTACGCCATCGCATTCCGATTGCATCTGATAGCCGCGGGTCCCGTCGAGCCGCATAATGAGGTCTTTAGCACCCGGCATCTCGGTGCTCTCATTGGAGGAGACGTAGTATGCCAATGAGGGATGGTTGCGCAGGCGTTTGACAGTGGCCTCGAC
>CALUTX010000336.1 GCA_944323815.1 uncultured Parabacteroides sp.
ATGCGGGCGTTGGTACCGGAAGTGAAGGTGATGTTCAGGTTGTTGGTGAACGCCCAGTTGAGGTTGAAGGCACGATCCCAATAGAAGTTCTGGCTGAACGACACCGGAATGTCGTTGGAGACACCAGTCGTCGCCCCGACCAAATCGCGCAACTTGATTTCATAGTAGTTACGCATCATGGCGGTCTGGAAATTGATGGATGGAGCCAAGTTGAACGCCAGTTGCTTGGCGAGGCGCGTGTAGCCGTTGTTCTTCTTCAGCAGCTTGTCGAAAGGCTTGAGCGGCTTCATGTAGGGAATGTAGTTGTAGGCGAAGTTCGCCCGGTAGTCTTTCGTCGTCTCATATTCCGTTTCGGGGTTCTTTTTGTCGTTGATGCTGTACGAATAGCCAAAGGTGAAGTTGGCTGGGTCATACGGCATCGGGTTCTTGCTCTTGATATTGACCCGCACGTTGTTGAACGAAACGCTTTTGATGACGGTCCGGTCTTGCGCATAGCTGCGGATGGAGTCTTTCTCTGCCTGCGTCTCGGCGTTGTCGATGGCATCTTTCAGCTCGATGTCTTGGTCGAGCGGGTTGTATTTCGGGTCGTATGTCTCTTTCGAGTAGGCATAATAGAACGGGATGCTGACCTGGGCCTTTTCGGGGAAGAGCTTACCCAGTTCGATGGAGGTGGCGACGCTGTATTGCTTGAAATCTTCCATGCGCCGTTCGTTGAGCGACTGGTCTAAGGCACCGAATCCAGCGGTCTCGATGCGTCCGGCTACGTTGACCGTACCCAAGTCCGAGAGTGCCACGTTCAGGTTGGCGTTGGCTGCCCATCCGCCGTCTTCGTTGAAGTCGGTTAGGCGCAGTTCGTTGACCCAGACCTCTCCGCTCTTGATGTCGGTCGAATTATTGCGGATACCGATCATAATGGTTTTAACCTCCGCCAAACTGGGATTACCCTTGATGCGGATGGTATTTCGTTCATTGTCGGGGTCGGTGCTCGAGAATACAGTTTGATAACTTACTCCGTTCTCGCCTGCCCGTTTCTGTCGGTTCCGCTCCAGTTTGAGGTTGGTCAGTACCTCCAGACGGAAATTCAGCATGTTCTCGGAAGGCCAGACGGTTTGTTGGTCTTCCGGGTTATCATACCGGTAGTCGCCGTGAGGAGTCAGAACCAACGGTACTTCATACTCATAGTAATTGTTTTTGTAGTCAGAGCCTAACCGCAAGAACACAGACAACTCGCCGCTCTGTAAGTTGTAGATATCCAAGAGAGGCGCTTCGGCGTGAGTAAAAAGCTGAAGACGCTTGTACTGCCGCAGGTCGTAATTGGTGTTCTTATAAATGGCGCGTGCGTCCATCGCCGCGAGGTCTGTCACCTTTAAGGAGATAGACTGTTCGTTCTCCTGCCGGATTTGCGGTTGGCTGGGGTCTAACACGCGGGTGACGCCCGGCGGCAGGGTGTAGCTGACGGGGTCGCGGTCGCTGTTCTCTTCGATGTTGACTGTCGAAACTTCCAGTTGACCTCTGACCGCAGGGGGCATTTTCGGGTCTGACAGGTCTTGTTCATACGTGCGCCATTCGCCGCGTACCAGCTGAAGGGTTCCGAAACGTAGTACAACCGGCTCCCGGAATCCGGTCATGTACATACGCATGAATCGGATGGTCTTGAAGTCGTTGATACCGCCTATCCGGCGTTGATACTGTTTGACGGGAATCTTGAACTGGTACCATGTGACGGCTTCCCGCTGTCCGTTAGGCAGGCGGACGGTCGACACCCGTTTGTCGGCGATGAAGTTCTCGCCCACGATGGTGTCTGACGGCGTCAGTTTGATCATGTATTCATAATACTTCTCGTTCTCGTTGAGCGTATTGTCTTGGTTGATGTCTTCTACGTCGGGGACAGTTTTCGACGCTGTGCTGTATCGTTCGTTGGTCTCGTCGACGTCTCGTGAGTTACCTTCTGTTCCATTGTAGCGTTTGTAGCGGGTCAGAATGTCCACCTGTTGCGCGTCGTAGTCCGATCCTCTGAAATAGTGGAATTTGTCACCCGACGGATTGAAGAAGGGGGACAGTTGCAACGGGTCGCTTTCCATTTCGGCGATTGTTTGGGCACTGAGCCGTTGACGCAGTTGGTTGAGGTAGTCCTGATAAGCCGGATAGGTCTGTTCCTCTTCCGACGATAATCCGTTCAACCCTACGTCTTGCAGCTGACGTGCGCCCGCCGTATTGTCAAACGCATACACGGTGCTTTGCTGTTTAGGTACTTTACCCCAGACAGTATAGTCTATTTTGGTTGTATCGCCGTCAATGGGCAAACCGTTTTCAAAGAACTTTTTCTCATCTTTCAAGATGTCTTCCGAGATTTCTCCCAAGTTGAAATAGAGTTCTCCGCCTGTGGCCTGCCGGTTATAAATAAAAGGATCCATGAGCCAGAACTCGATGTATTCGACGTTGGCCGTTTCGAAATCGCTTTGGTCGATTTTGCGCATCATACCGCCGAAACGGGTTTCTGGAAATTGCAAGGTTCCGTCTGGATTGATGTTTTCGGCATCCAAGTTATACGGTCCGCGCTCATTGGGGTAATAGGCCATGTTCAGGATATTCAACGTACTACTTTCGCTGATGGTTTGCTGCCGTTCAGGAAAGAGCTCGTCTGTATAGACGGCACGGACGTAGTGGTT
>CALUTX010000337.1 GCA_944323815.1 uncultured Parabacteroides sp.
TGTTAAATCTGCATTTCTGACGGGTAACGATTAGGAAACCGTTCTCTTTCTCCAATCCGCTTTGAAACGCTTTTCAGCCCTCTGCCCAACTTCTGCGATTTTCTCCTAACTGCTTAATTCACAGATTACATTGCGTTAATCTGCCGAATTTTGGAGGTTTTTCCATAGATTTTTTGTAAGTTTGTGTCCATAAGGTATTATGTTATGGGGCCTTTCAAGAATATGAGATATTTGTGGATCATATTGTGGTGCGTGTTGGCTATTCCTTTGATGGCTCAGCGAATACGTGTTGAGGATTTTGGTCAATATAAGAAGCCATTCCTACGGAAAGCTCCGTATATTACCGACAAACGTTTCGCCTTGTTCGACCTGGTCACGAACGAGAAGGGATTTGAGTTTACGACGGGTACTATGTCGGTTGAAGCAACTGAGGGCGAGGGTGTTATTACGTTGGCCTTGCCCCATAAGTGTGATTTTTTGACTATCAAACATCCCATTTATGGGCAATATACATGGAAAGCTCCAAAGGCGTTGAAGCGGAAAAAACATTATCATGCCTATCTTTATACGGAGAGCTTGGAGAAAGAATATCGACAGGAAAAGCAATGGGCTTTACTCACGGTGTGGCCGGAGCGGGCGATTGTCTATATGGATAGTGTGATGTACCCAGTTCAGGACGGACAACTGTCTCTTTACTTGCCCATCGGTAAGCATGCCTGCCGGATTGAATCTCCCTTTTACAAGCCATTGAATGATACGATTGAATTGACAGATTCCGCCCGGTTTGAAAAACGGTTTGTCCTGGAGTCGTTTTATGCTTACCTGACGGTCGAGACCGATTTGCCCGATACCCGGATTTTGTTGGATGGGAAACCGATGGGGTTTGTGCGTGCGGAGACGGGGCGATTGTGTCCAGGACGTTATCGGCTGACCATCGAGAAGGAAGATAGGGTCTATTATGACCGTCTGATCGAGATCGCCAATGCGGAACGGAAGGTGATTGATTTGCGGGGAGAGGCCTTGTATCCGTTGCGACGGGGCGAGCTGTTTTCGGAACAAGCCGCTTCCTTGCCGGATTCCTCGTTGGTGGCCGACGTGACAGGTGGGGGGGGAAAGCCTTCGGTTCCTGTCTTGCGAGGTGATACGGTTCAAGCGTCAGCCCTGTCGGATGTCCATATCACGGCGTTCGACGCAGAGACGGAGATTTGGCTCAACCGTGAGCTGGTGGGGCGTGGCGAATGGCGTGGGCAATTGGCGCCGGGGTTTTATTCCGTCAGCTCGAGGAAAGAAGGGTTGGAATCGCGGACTGACTTTTTCTGGGTAGAGTCTAAGAAAGCTCTGGAGTTAAATTTGATTTCGCCAAAGGCGGATTATGGACTGTTGAATATCTCGTGTAATGAGGTTAATGCGACAGTTTCCTTAAATGGTTTGGTAGTGGGATTCACTCCTTGCGTCTTACGTGATCTGCCGATCAACCGGACCTATCGTATTCAGTTGGTGAAGGGACGGAAAAAGGCAGAGCGGGTGATTCATTTGCGGGGAAACGATATTATGAACCTGAGCTTGGAGTTGAAATAGAGAAAAGAATATTGAGCGAATCAAATGATATTATTAAGGAAAGAATATGAGAAGATCGGTTTATAACCTGTTGCGCGAGGTTCAACAGAAGATGAGCGGTTATGCGGTGTTTATGAATTATCAGTTTATGCACTTCAGCGTAAAGGCAGAACCGGCTGCGCTCTTGTCGGTCGAGGTTGAGTTGAGTGGCGAGTCGATGAATCTTGAGGATGTGGCCGATGTGGCGATACCCGAGGACGACCAGTTCGCCTTGATCCCAAAAGATCAGGATAGCCTGTTCGCCATCTGCAAGGCTGTTGCCCAAGTGCATCCTGATTATAAGATTGAGCAGAAGTCGATGAATGAGGAAGATGAAAACTCGGATGAGGCGGAATCGGAAGGGGAGGATGACAAATATGTCTTGTGCACAATGCCCGAGGTGAACGACGATCGCCACGATGCGGGTATGGACTATGTGAAAACTATTTACGAGGAGATGACTGCGAAGATCGAGGCAACCAACGCGGCCTACGACGTGAAGATCGCTAAGCAACTGATTGGAGCCAAGCCTGAGGAGATTGACGAAGCGAAAGAACAGCTCAAGAAACTTTACGACCAGATTATGGATACCTGCAAATCTTATCGCGAGGAGAAGGAGAAACAAATTGAGACGGCTCATCAAGAATATTTAGCGAAGAAGGCGGAATTGGAGCAGGCCGAGAGCGAACGCCAGGCTGCCCGTGGTGAAGATAAGGGTTCAAAACTGGATTTGAGCCAGTTTATTGACGAATAAGTAAAACGAAGGGCGCACGTTTGTGTGCCCTTACAATGAATTCAAACGACATTTCTTATTTCCCTTGCGAGTCGCAAGTGTGGCCTGGCATCGTGATTGAGATACTGCCACCATAGGCACACATCAACTTGCAGTTGTCGAGCAGGGCCGGCATATTGGTGATCAGCTCCTGGCCACCCGGCGCCCAGGGCGCTACAATGGCCGGGATGCAGGGCATCGGTGTCAGGACCCCCATGGCGGCGGCAGTTGCGGAGGCTACCGTCGGGTTCGTTGGCGACTGGCACATGCCGAAAGGCAAGATATTGACCAGCGGCGCGAAATCCATAATGGTCGCTTTCGGCTTGTTCTGGATCATTGGCCGCAAAGGGACCGTGACCATCAACGTGGAGGGCGTCATCCCGAAGGTACATTTCAACATTGCGCCCATGCAAACATATTTCGCCATATTCTTCCTCCTTTATTTATTGTTCGACTTCAATTCCTCTTCACTTAGTTTCGCGCTCAGTTTCGCGGTAGAAGGTGCTCCGGGAACGGCGATGCCCTCGGTCGTGTAGGGTGTCTTGAATGAAGTTTGTACTTTGAGGTTCTTCATATCAACCGTGCCCGCGGTGACATCCGACATGAAGGTGACTTTCCCTTGTAGGGTGGTCTCGCCATAGAAGGTGGTTTTACCGCCGGAAAGCGAGGCGTTGCCACCGCTCAGCTGCAGGATCGCCTTGCCATCTTGCTGGAACTCGACGGTCGTATCGCCAAAGAGCCCTACCTTGTCGGAAGCCACCTGTACGCTCTTGCTCTTGGTCTTCTTGTCTCTCGATCCGGCATAGACCTTCTCGGCCAGCAGGAGCAGGGTGCTTCCCGCGGCCAGGCTCTTGTCGGTCCGTTTTTCCTTGTCCACGTCCATCGTCTTGACCTCGACCGCCTTGGCGTTAGCGGCAATCGATCCGGTCGCCTTGCCCTCCGTGTCGGTGGCGTTGAGGTTGATCTTCTCCGCCCGAACGGAGAACGCGCCCTCCTTGGTCAGGCTTTTCTCCTCGGTCTTATCGTCTTTCGTCTCATAGTCGACGGCCTCGACCTCGATTGCTTTCGAGACGACTCGCACGTTGCCCTCGGCCGGCAGGTCGACGTTCTTGTCCGATATCTTAGGGTTGGCGGTATTGATTTCCACCTCTTGCGACCCCATGAAGATGCCGCTCTCCTTGATCAGGGCGCCATCGTTGCCGTAAGAGGAGAGGTTGATCTGCTTGCCCGCCAGCCCGATGCCCGCGCCGTCGTTGGTACGCAAGTTGCCGTCGCCATCGATCGAGACCAAGCTGATGTTCTCGGAGCGGAGCGAGATGTAGGTGTCTGTTGTCTTCTCCTTGAAGGACGACTTCAATTTGCTCACCTCCTCCTTCTGCTCCTTGATACTATTCAACTGGCGGTTGGCCTCGGCGAGGCGGGAGAGGACGTTGAAGTAGGGGGTCATCGTGCTGTAGAGGCTACTCGCAAGTTGGCGGAATTCCGTATGCAATTCTTCAATATCCACATAATTTGCCCTTGTGGATACCGT
>CALUTX010000338.1 GCA_944323815.1 uncultured Parabacteroides sp.
TCACGAAGTCGGCCAGTTGCATGATTTGTTTCAGATTGTCATATACCGAGTCGGCGTCCGCCTGTTTACGGATTAAATCCAATATTTCGGCGGAAGTCATTTCCATCGCATTGATGCCAAAACGTTCCACGATATAACGGCGCAGCGTCTCTGTTATCAATGTATAATACTCCTTACTGCGTCCCTGCTGCCACAGCTTTTGTGCTTTGATGGCATCCAGTTCCTTGATGGCCTGTTCGTAAGGCGGCAGTTTCGGCTCTTCTTTCTTGAACGGAATCAAGGATTGCCGATTACGCATCCGCTTGATGATATAGACAGCCGCCGCAATCAGCAGCAATGCCAGCAGGATACCGATAATCCACGGATAATAGTCCGCCAAGACGAAAGGCGGCTTCCAAACATCTTTGATGTCATAAAACTCTTCCGGCTTGTCCACATTCACAGGTATCGTCGAAACCTTCAACGCCACTTGATTAGACCGCACCGTATCCTGTCCGTCAATCAACAAAAAAGGCGGCAACAGATAAAGCGCCGAATCAAAAGAGGTAATCAAAACATCCTGTTTAATCAGCAAACGATTGTTCTCAATTTCTGTCGAGTCGGCTTTGGGCACATCAATGACCTCTACCCCTGCCATCAACGTGTCGCGCGGGATAACCAGCTGAACCGCACGATCCTTATCTGTCGTTACGGTAAGATGTAAAACCGTCTGCTCGCCGATCAGTATGGCAGCCGAATCAATTTGGACATCTATCAGTGCCTGTTGCGCATGCAGTCGGTTTCCCAAGGTCGTCAGCAAAAGCCCCCCAACCAGAAACAGTATGTTCTTTTTTATCCAATTCATTTGTTTATCACTCCTAATTCCGTTTATCAAACAGCGCAATTAACGCTTTCACATAATCATCTTCCGTCCGGATGGAGACCGAATCGACGCGGCATTTCTTAAACGTATCATCCATCACAGCCTGCCGCCGGTTCCACCAGTCTTTGTAAGCAGCCCGCACACGTGCCGAAGAGCTGTCTATCCAACGCTCCTTACCGGTCTCGGCATCTTTGATCTTCATCAATCCGACTGCCGGTAACTCCGTTTCGCGCTCATCATATACCTGTATGGCAACCACGTCATGCTTACGGTTTGCGATTGTCAAGGCTTCCTTGAAACCACCCTTGTCGATGAAATCCGAAATTAAGAACGCCGTACACCGCTTCTTAATCGCATTCGTCATGTATTTCAACACCTGCGTGATGTCAGTCTTCCTCTCCGCTGGCTGGAAATCAATCAGCTCACGAATCACATACAAGATGTGCTTTTTCCCTTTCTGCGGGGGAATAAACTTTTCGACCTTGTCTGAAAAGAAAATGACTCCAATCTTATCATTGTTTTGTATCGCAGAAAAAGCAAGCGTCGCGGCAATCTCTGTGATGACCTCCTTTTTCATGACATGCACCGTACCGAAGTCCCGGCTTCCCGAAACATCAATCAGCAACATCACCGTCAATTCGCGCTCCTCTTCAAATACTTTCACATACGGGCGGACATAACGGGCTGTCACATTCCAATCGATGTCGCGAATATCGTCTCCGTATTGATACTCGCGCACTTCGCTGAATGCCATTCCGCGCCCCTTGAAGGCCGAATGATATTGACCGGCAAAGATATTACGCGATAATCCTCGCGTCTTTATCTCTATCTGTCGTACTTTTTTTAATAACTCACTTGTTTCCACTTTGTTCAATTGACAATTAACAATTGACAATTGACAACGAACAATCTTATGAATTGTCAATTATCAATTATCAATTCATTAAGGTACTTCTACTTTGTTCAAAATCTCGCTGATTACCTCTTCAGCCGTCAAATTGTTGGCCTCTGCCTCATAGCTAAGGCCGATACGGTGACGCATGACATCATGGCAAACAGCCCGAATGTCTTCCGGAATCACATATCCTCTCCGTTTGATGAACGCATACGCACGGGCAGCCGATGCCAAACTGATGGAAGCACGCGGAGACGCGCCAAATGAAATCATATTCGTCAGGTTGGCCAACCCATGTTCTTGCGGGAAACGAGTTGCGAACACGATGTCAACGATATAACGCTCTATCTTTTCATCCAGATAGACCTCCCGTACCACTTTCCGAGCCTCCAAAATCTCTTCCTTGCTCAATATCGGTTTGATTTCCGGTTTCACACCCGAAATATTTTGGCGGATAATCAATTTTTCCTCTTCCTTTTTCGGGTAAGAAATGATTACCTTCAGCATAAAACGGTCTACCTGCGCTTCCGGCAGCGGATAGGTTCCTTCCTGCTCAATTGGGTTCTGGGTTGCCATAACCAAAAAGGGCGAAGGCAATTTGTAGGTGTTTTCGCCAATCGTCACCTGACGTTCCTGCATCGCTTCCAACAAAGCACTCTGCACTTTTGCCGGCGCACGGTTGATTTCATCCGCCAATACAAAATTAGCGAAGACGGGACCTTGTTTAACTTGGAATTCTTCGCTTTTCTGACTATAAATCATCGTACCGATCACGTCCGCAGGCAACAAATCCGG
>CALUTX010000339.1 GCA_944323815.1 uncultured Parabacteroides sp.
CGTTCCCTCTCAACGAGAAGTATTTCCTGGTCGCCTGCAAGCCGGCCGAAAACGCATTGTGGGGCATCTATCTGGTCGATGTGTTCGACAATCTGACCCTCATCGCCGAGCAGCCGGGCGAAGGGCTGACCGCTCCCATCCCACTCATCAAGCGCGAGACGCCGCCGATTATCCCTTCCAAAATCAAGCCGGATAGCAAAGAGGCGACGGTGTTCATCCAAGACATTTATGAAGGGGAAGGGACGATGGGCGTACCGCGCGGTACCATCAAGGCATTGCGTATCTTCGCATACGAATATGCCTACATCCTCGCCCCGTCCGACCACGACGCGCAGGGGATACAAAGCGGATGGGACATTAAACGCGTACTGGGTACCGTGCCGGTCGAAGAGGACGGTTCCGTGCTCTTTACCATCCCCGCCAACACGCCTATCTCCATCCAACCGTTAGATGAAAACGGGGCTGCCATCCAATGGATGCGCAGTTGGCTGACCGGTATGCCGGGCGAGATTGTCTCCTGCATCGGTTGCCACGAAGACCAGAACACCATTCCCATTCCCAAGCGTACCATCGCTTCGACGAAGCAGGCACGCAAATTGGAGGTTCCCGAAGGGGGCGTCCGTCCGTTTACCTTCCGTCTGGAGGTGCAACCGGTCTTAGACCGCAACTGTGTCTCTTGCCACGACGGGACGAAGGCGAAACCGGACTTCCGCAAGGACCAAATGGAGAACTACAAACGAGGTATCATGACTAAAGTGGACAAAGACTTCGACCAGAGCTACCTGAACCTCCACCCCTACGTCTATCGGCAAGGGCCGGAGTCGGACATCTACGTCTTGAAGCCGGGTGAGTACCACGCCAGCAACAGCGAACTGATCCGCATCCTGCAAAGCGGGCATCACGGGGTACAGCTGCCCGACGAAGACATGCGGACGCTCTACACGTGGATTGATCTCAACGCCCCCTACTTCGGAGCCTTCACACAAATCGACCTGAAGCCGCAGTCGCCCAAGAATCAGGTACAACGCCGCATGGAGATTGCCAAGAAATACAGCGGCACCTACGTCGATTGGCAACAGGAGATCAAGGACTACGCCGAATGGCTGAAGCAGCATCCGAAAGAGGCACCGGCGACTACCCGCCCCGCTCCTGCTTCCCCCACTAAGCAGCCGAAGGTGAAAGGCTTTCCCTTCGCCCCATCGGTCGCCACAGCCAAGCAAGCAGATAAGGGGGAGACGACCCGGACGCTTACCCTTGCTCCCGGCATCGACCTCGAATTGGTTTGGATTCCGGCGGGACGCTTCGTGATGGGCGACAACCACACGCCCGCCGCTTCGCCCGCCTTCAAGGCCGACGTGAAGAAAGGCTTTTGGATGAGTCGGACGGAGATTACCAACGAACAGTTCCGCGCCCTCTTCCCCGAACACGACAGCCGTTACATCGGGCAGACGTGGAAAGACCATACCACGCCTGGCTACCCCGCGAACCAGCCCAAGCAGCCCGTCATACGGGTCAGCTGGGACGAAGCGAATGCCTTCTGCCGGAAGGTCAGCGAGCAGTTGCATTGCACCGCTTCGCTACCGACCGAGACGCAGTGGGAATGGGCCGCACGCGCCGGTAGTGCAGATGCCTTTTGGTTCGGTACGACAGAGAGCGATTTCGGGACGTATGAGAACTTGGCGGACAGCACAACGGTAGACCTTGCCGTCACCGGCGTAGACCCGAAGCCGATGCGCCCGAACGACCCGATGCGCAAGTTCTGGGACTTCCTGCCGAAGACCACGGCGGTCAATGACCATCAGTTGATTAGCTGCGCGGTCGGCACTTACCAACCCAATCCGTGGGGACTGTATGATATGAACGGGAACGTGGCCGAATGGACCGCTTCGGACTATCAACCTTACCCCTTAAAAGAGAAGAAAGAGGAAGGGAACGGGGAGAAAAAGGTGGTGCGCGGTGGCTCGTGGCGCGAACGCCCACGCTACTCGACATCAGCCGTCCGCAAAGCCTATGAAGCCTGGCAACGCCCGATGAACGTAGGCTTCCGCATCATTGTAGAAGAGTAACCAACGTCCCCCCTACGTGAAACCTGACGCACACTCACGATGGGTGCTGATCACACCTCACGTAGGGGAACTGTTTTTGCACATGTATATGCAAAGTTTTGCATAAGCACATGCACAATCTTGCACTAACTTGTGCAAAACTTTGCATGCGCTTGTGCAAAAACGATACCCCATAATGACCCGCAACTGTCCCCCACAATGGGTAAAGGGAAAGGGTCTTCTTGACTCATGATTGCACTTCAATATAACTCCGTCCGTTGCCCATCCGATGCACCTGAATGCGAACGGCTATGCGCTCGGTCATCTCCTGTACGTGAGAGATAACGCCAATCTTGCGCCCCTGCGTATGCAGGCTTTCGAGGGCATCCATCGCCACCCGTAGCGTTTCGGCATCCAAAGCCCCGAAGCCCTCGTCAATGAAGAGACTTTCCACCTTCATCCGGTTCGACGAAAGGGAAGACAACCCGAGCGCCAACGCCAACGACACGAGGAACGACTCACCGCCCGAAAGACTGTGCACAGAGCGCACCTCGTCGCACATATCTTGATCGACCACCTGCAACGCAAGGGTGCCGGGGACACGCTCCAGCCGGTAGCGGCGGGAGAGGGCGCGCAACTGCACATTGGCATCACCAAGCAACACATCCAGCGTGTACCCTTGCGCGATACGGCGGAACTTCGCCCCGTCTGCCGACCCGACTAAGTCGTTCAGCTTCGCCCATCGCCCGCTCTCCGTCCTCCGTTTATCCAACACCTTCTGCAAGCCCGATACCTTGCCTCGGTTTTCCGCTTGCGTACGAAGGCGGAAAGCCAGCTCCGTCCGTTCGCGCGATGCCCCATCGAGGAGTTGCTCGACACGTTGCCCCTCGGGAGCCGTTTCGCGGAAAGCATCCTCCCACGCGGTAAGCGCGTCCCGTTTGGCAGAGAGGTCGGTAGTGGCATCCGACAACTCGCGGGCAATCTGCTCGGCAATCCCGCGCGTCTGTTCCGCCACGGCATGTTGTTCGTTCTGCGTATCTAACAGATGTTTCAACCGCGCCTTCAACTGCTCCATGCGGCGTTGGTAGGCTTGCTCCGCCCCGTCCGCCGACTGTCCGTCCAAGAGCTTCTGCCGCTCGGCACGCAGGGAGGTATACGTTGCTTGATGCTTTTCATGCACCCCTTTCGCCTCCTCTTCCTGCTTCGTCAGGGAGGGAAGGAAGGAAGCTAACGAAGCACATTCGGCCTGCAAGGCACTTGCCTGTTGTTCCAAGCGATGCAGTGCCTCCGTATGCTCTTTCCATTGCCGGGCGAAGCGTTCCAACGTCCGACCGAAGGCTACGGGGTCTTGTTGCCACCCCTGTTGCCACTCGCTGTTGCCGAACAACTGGTCGGCGGCTGCCAGTGACTGTTGCAAACGGGCGGCCTGCTCGTTCAGGGCAGCCTCTTCATGTTTCTGTCGCTCAACGGCCAACTGCTGCTTGGCGGTAAGCTCCTTGTAGGCGTTTTCGTTATCGGTCAGTTCCTTGTGCTTCTGTATCAACTGCTGTTGGATGCGGGCCAAGGCATCCGTTTCTGCCCGGTACTGCTTCTTCTGCTTCTCCAACTCGTCCATCTGCAACGTAATCCGGGAAATGGCAGTTACGCTGGCAGCCACGTCCGCCGCTTGCTCCGCACAGGGATGA
>CALUTX010000340.1 GCA_944323815.1 uncultured Parabacteroides sp.
TGTGCGAAAGTTTGCGGAAGAACCTGCGGGAGTTTTCGCACAGTGCGAAAGTTTGCGAAAGAACTTGCGAGAGTTTTCGCACAGTGCGAAAGTTTGCGGAAGAACTTGCGGGAGTTTTCGCACAGTGCGAAAGTTTGCGGAAGAACTTGCGGGAGTTTTCGCACAGTGCGAAAGCTTGCGGAAGAACTTGCGGAAGTTTTCGCACTTTTCGACGGCTTGCGGAAGATCTTCCGGAAACTTTCTCACTTTTCGACGGCTTGCGGAAGATCTTCCGGAAACTTTCTCACTTTTCAGCGGCTTGCGGAAGATCTTCCGGAAACTTTCTCACTTTTCAGCGGCTTGCGAAAGACCTTTCGCAAACTTTCTCACTTTTCAGCGGCATATATAAAATAATAGCCGGAAAAATTTTTTCCTGCCTATTTTCGAAAACGACTAATCCAATCAGTCGCTTTCCTATACATTATATATATAATACCTAATTCAGTAAGAAAATCATGTATGCTATAAAAACAGACCAATTGACGAAACGATTCGGAAGTTTCACGGCTGTAGACCATATCAGTTTTACTGTCGAGCGGGGAGAAATCTTCGGATTCTTAGGTGCGAATGGGGCAGGGAAGACCACCGCCATGCGGATGCTTTGCGGATTATCAGTACCGACAAGCGGACAGGCAAGCGTGGCCGGATTTGATGTAGCTAAACAGTCGGAACAGGTCAAACGACATATCGGATATATGAGCCAAAAGTTTTCCCTGTATGGTGATTTAAAAGTTTGGGAAAACATCCGGCTATTCGGAGGCATCTATGGACTTTCGAAAGCACGCATCCAGGAGAAAATGGATGAACTGCTGCATACGCTTCATTTAGAAGAGGAACGAAACAGTCTGGTTAATACATTGCCACTCGGATGGAAGCAGAAATTAGCTTTTTCGGTAGCCATTCTGCACGAACCACAGATTGTCTTCTTGGACGAACCAACGGGCGGAGTAGACCCCGTGACGCGCCGGCAGTTTTGGGAATTGATTTATCAGGCCGCAGAACGCGGCATCACCGTTTTTGTCACGACGCACTATATGGACGAAGCCGAATATTGCAACCGGGTTTCTATCATGGTAGACGGACAAATCCGCGCTTTGGACAAACCATCCGTGCTTAAAGCGTCGTTCGGCGCAAATTCTATGAATGAGGTTTTCCAGGCGTTGGCACGAAATGCAAAGAGGGGAGAGTAGTCTATGAAACAGTTTTTGGCCTTTATTGAAAAAGAATTTCTGCATATCTTCCGGGATAAGCGGACGATGTTTATCTTGTTGGCTATGCCCATCTTGCTGATTATACTTTTTGGTTACGCCATTACAACGGAAATCAAGCGTGCACCAATTGCCGTTTGGGACCAAAGTCGGGACAAGGTTACCCGTCAGCTGATTCACCAGTTGGATGCAAGCGAATACTTCGATTTGTACGCAACTGTCAGTGATAAAGAGGAGGGGATGTCGCTCTTCCGACAGGGATTGGTTAAAATGATTGTGGTCTTTCCACCCGACTTCGCGGCTTCGCCTTATGCCGATGTACAGCTGTTGATGGATGCCACCGACCCTAATGAAGCAACGCAATTAGCTTCGTATTGCTCCGCAATCTTGCGGCAATTGACAATTGACAATTCACAATTGACAATTAGCCCAGAAACAAAATTGTCAATTGTCAATTGTCCATTGTCAATTACCCCAAAGACCCGTTTGTTGTACAATCCCCTTATGAAAGGTTCCTATAATTTTGTTCCGGGTGTGATGGGACTGATTTTGATTCTGATATGCGCGATGATGACTTCCGTAGGGATTGTCCGGGAAAAAGAGATGGGAACGATGGAGGTGTTGCTGGTTTCTCCTTTGAAACCTGTCTATATTGTGTTGGCAAAGGCAACGCCTTACTTGCTGTTGAGTCTGATTAATATCGCGACGATACTCTGCCTTTCTTATTTTCTTTTAGAGGTACCAATCAAAGGAAGTTTGCTGCTTCTTGTGGCTGTTTCCATACTGTATGCGTTAGTGGCACTGTGTCTCGGGTTGCTGATTTCAACCGTCGTCGATACACAACAGGCTGCAATGTTGATTTGCGGAGTCGTCTTGATGCTGCCCGTGATTCTGCTAAGTGGAATGGTATTTCCCATTGAGAATATGCCGGTTATCCTGCAAGTATTGGCAAATGTCGTACCAGCGAAATGGTATATTATAGCTGTAAAGGATGTGATGATCAAAGGACTGGGCTTTCAAGATATTTTGCTTGAAGTAGGCATCTTGTCAGGCATGGTCTTGTTATTGATTCTGTTAAGTGTCAAACGTTTTAAAATCCGGTTGTAAGATGGCTTTGTTGAAATATTTATTGGAAAAAGAGTTCAAACAGATTCGGCGCGATAAGTTTCTTCCGCGCATCATCTTTCTGTTGCCTGTGTTGCAGCTGTTGATTCTGCCTTTTGCTGCCAACTTTGAGATGCGCAACATCAATCTGAATATTGTCGATAACGACCATTCTTCGTTGTCACAAAAGTTGACAGACAAAGTGCTTTCCTCGGGTTATTTTCACTTGACAGATGTCTCCGAAAGTTATGATGAAGCGCTTCGCTCCATCGAGAACAATACGGCCGATGTGATTTTAGAAATTCCAGCCCGTTTTGAAGAGCTGACCGGTCTCGGAGAACCAGCCGAATTGCTGATTGCCGCCAATGCAGTGAACGGGACGAAAGGGGGGATAGGGAGTTTTTATCTGTCTGCCATCATTCAGAATTTCAATAGAGAGCAAGTCGTTTCACCTGTTTCAGAAGCATCTATCGGAAGGGAGATACGGGTGTTGAATCTTTTCAATCCGCATTTGGATTATAAGTGCAATATGGTTCCGGCTATTTTGGCTTTCCTGATGACCTTGATCGGAGGGTTTCTTTCTGCGCTGAATATTGTCAGCGAGAAGGAGAAAGGTACAATCGAGCAAATCAACGTGACCCCGGTGCCTAAAACAATTTTCCTACTGGGAAAACTGATTCCGTTTTGGGTCATCGGGTTGCTCTTGCTTACGATAGGAGCAGGGATTACGTGGCTGGTCTACGGACTGCTTCCGGAGGGTAATATGGGAGTTATCTATCTGTTTGCCGCTGTCTATTTGGTAGCGTTTACAGGACTCGGACTTTTCATCTCATCCGTTTCCTCTACGCAGCAACAGGCGATGTTTACGGCATTTTTCTTCTTGATTATCTTTATCTTGATGAGCGGGCTGTTCACACCCGTCAGCAGTATGCCGGAATGGGCACAGCAACTGACGCGCCTGAATCCGCTCCGTTACTTCGTCGAAGTGATGCGTATGGTCTATCTGAAAGGCAGCACATTGGCAGACCTTTCCGGCCATTTCCTGATCGTCTGCCTGTTTGCGTTGTTCTTCAATGCGCTGGCGATTTTTAGTTACCGGAAGAATGGGTAGACCTCACTTCAAATAGGGTTTTCGCTACCGTCAAGTTAGAAGTGCAACATCTCCACCGTCCTCCACCGTCCTTGGAGCGTAGCGGAAAGGGCGGTGGAGG
>CALUTX010000341.1 GCA_944323815.1 uncultured Parabacteroides sp.
TCAATCCCGTGGATATTGGGGTCGTAGAACTTGTCTTGCACCTGTCGCCAGGCATGACGGAAGATGTAGGCACGTTCTTCGGCCGGGCGATAGGCGAACTCGGCCCGGTAGGAGATGTTCTTCGTCGAGCTGCTGCCGACATCGATTTTCTTCAGTTGTCCGCCCGAGACGAGGAAGATGTTCTTCCCCTCCTTGTCGGTGTGCATCCGGCCGCCGCCTACGCCTTTGATGAGCAGTTTGGTCGAATGCTCCTTCAGATCGTGTACCCACAGATCGGGGCCGCCTTCGAAGGAGGCACAGTAGTAGAGCTTATCGCCCTTAGGCGTCAGGACAGCGTCGCCAAGGAATGACGAGTTGACCGTGAGGCGCATGACGCGGTCTCTGCGGTTCGCCAAGTCGAACTCCAGCGGCTCGACCTCTTTGTCCTTGCCGTCTTTCTTGTCGTCAGCCTTGTCATCCTTCTTCTCATCCTCCTTTGCGTCGTCTTTCTTCTTCTTTTTCTTGTCTTTTTGCTTATCCTTGTCTTCGTCTTTCTTTTCCTCCTCTTTCTTGTTGTCCTTCATCTCGTTGAAGAGGGCCTCTTCTTCTTTGGAGAAGCGGAACTTGTCGTAGGCTTCGGCGTCGAAGAACATGATGTAGACGTCGCTCTGCGCGCCCCAGCTACCGTGGCTGCGATAACCTGCGCGGTCAGACTCCCAGAGCATCGCCTTGCCGTCCAAGACCCACTTGGGATTGCCGTCGCTGTAGCCGCTCTCGGTGAGGTTCGTCATCTCGCCGCTGCCGTCGGCCTTGACGAGCACGATGTCGGAGTTTTGCCAGCCCCCGACGTCGATGTAGGTCGCGAGGAACCAGCGGCTGTCGGGCGACCACTGGAAGTTCTGGTCACCGTCGGAGTAGGAGTAGTTATACTTGCCGTCGAGGACGGTGCGCACCTTCTTCGACTTCAGGTTCAGGACGCGCAGCGTGGTGCGGTTCTCAAGGAATGCCAGCTCCTTGCCGTCGGGCGAGAACTTGGGCTGGAACGAGGTGACGTTGCCGACCACCAGCGGCTCTTCCTTCAGCTCTTGGGCGTAGGTGAAGTATTTGTCTTCCTCGCGGACGAGACGGGTCTGGTAGATGCCCCACGTCTCGCCTCGTTCGGCGGAGTAGACTAATGTGCGCCCGTCGGGGCTGAAGTCGATGTTGCGTTCTTGCTGCGGCGTACTGGTTATCTGCTTGGTGGTTCCATACTCGACGGAGGCGACATAGACATCTCCGCGAACGATGAAGGCGACCTCTTTTCCGTCGTTGGGCGAGACGGCGATGTCAGTCGCACCGTAGCTGCGTATCTGTTGGATCAAGTCGCTTTCGACCTTGTCGCTGACAATCTGGACGGCGAGTTTCCGTTCCTTCGCTCCCTCTTTCATGAGGTATAGCTCGCCGTTGAAGGCGTAGCAGAGGGTGCCGTCAGTGGCGGCGGAGAGGAAGCGGACGGGGTGTTCCTTGTGATGCGTCAGCTGCTGCTTTGCCGAGCCGTCGAGCGAGCGGCGGTAGACGTTGAAGCTGCCGTCCTCTTCGCTGAGGTAGTAAAAGCCGGTTCCATCGGGTGTCCAGACCGGGTTGCGGTCTTCGCCCTTGAAGGTGGTGAGCTTCTGGTAGGTACGGTCGGCGGCGGAGAGGTCGCAGAGCCAGATGTCTCGCGTGATGGACGACTGATGGTGCTTGCGCCACGGGTCTTCATACCCCTTCATGTCGTGGTAGAGCAGGCGGTCGCCCTTCGGACTGAGCGAGAGGTTCTGCATGGCGAGGGAGGAGTAGAGCTCGGGGCGTCCGCCGTTGAGACTGACGCTGTAGATTTGCGGGAACTGCCCCGAGGGAAACTGGCTGTCCATGCGGTCGGGCTGGATGTTGGCCGAATAGAGCACGTGGCCGTCGGGCGTGACTGCCTCCGGATATTCGGCGGCCGAATGGGTGGTCAGCCTGCGGGGAACGCCACCGTCGCGGCTCACCGCGTAGACACTGAAGTCGCCGTCGCGGTTGGAGGCGAAGACGATTTGTCGGCCGTCGGGCGTCCACACGGGGCGCGTGTCGTAGGCCGGGTGGGTGGTCAACTGCATGGCGCGTCCGCCTTCGGCGGGTACGGTGTAGATGTCACCCTTGTAGGTGAAGGCGACGGTTTTCCCGTCGGGGGAAATAGCCGGGTAGCGCATCCATAGCGGGTCGCCGGCTGCCCATGTGGATGCGGAGAGGCACAGGGCGGAAGTAAGTGTGAGCAATATTTTCATGTCGTTATCATTTTTGCGGGTGTAAAGGTAAGGAAAATATCAGTATGTGTTCGTCTGTTTCGCTTGGAAGTTATTTTTATTTGCCTATCTTTGTGGCTGAACGAAACATGAAGGAGGAGTAGATTATGACAACGATGGAATTAGAGGCCTACCGCGCGGAACTGGCGCGCGCCATCTTAGAGACGGAAGACTGGAACCTGCTCGACAAAGTGCGGCGCATTGTCCTGCCCAAGTCGAAGAAGCGTGCGAAGGCGGTGGAAGAGGAAGAGCCGGTGATGAGTGACGAAGAGGTTAGGGAAGGACTGAAAGAGGCCTTCCGGTGTTTGAAGTTGGAACGGGAGGGGAAACTGAAAGCCATTCCCATAGAAGAGGTGCTCGATGAATTGTAAAGTCCTTTAAAACGACATCCCGATGTCGACCTCACCGACATCCCGATGTAGGCAAGGGGGACATCCTGATGAAGCAGACACCGACATCCCGATGTCGTTTTCACCCTCTTTGGGAAGTCGAAAACAGAGAGATTTTCATCCATTATTCATATACAATTTAAAAAAGGAGGTTATTATGGCTGTAAGCTACAAACTGATTCAGAAGAACAGTACGCCCAGCACACCGGGCGGAACCAAGAAGTGGTACGCCGTCCCCAAGAGCGCCGCGGCGCAGACGGGCAAGCAGATGACAAAGGCGGCAACCGAGAATACAACTCTCGCTCCCATCGAGATGGAGGCGGCGATGGATTTGCTGGCCAAGTACGTGCCGCAGCAGATTGCTCAGGGGCATACGGTGCACATCCCCGGCGTGGGTTACCTGCGCCTCTCGTTCAAGAGCGAAGGCGTCGAGAACATCAAGGACTTCAACCCCTCGACGATGATTAAGGAACCCAAACTGGTGTTCAAACCCGACGAGGCGTTGCGCACCTCCATCCTGCAGAACCTCGCTTATGAAGACGGTGGCGTCCTGGCCGACGGCGTTACTTATGCCAGCCGCCCCGCCTATCTGAAAGCCGTCGGCGAAGGCGGCACGGAAGAGGGCTCGGGCGAAGAAGAAGAGCGTCCCGGTGGGCTCTGACAACCGGATGAAAGGGCCGCCTTCGGGCGGCTCTTTTTTTATGGCAGATACCGATGTGAATCGGGGGGAGATTGAAATTTTTTAATGAAGAACTAAAAAAAGTAGGGTTTCCGTTTGGGATTTCTCATCGCTGAGTTGCTCTTATATATAGAAACAGGAAAGAAAATGATGAAGATAGAGCGAGATAGTTTAGTCCGTTATTTCTTGGGGCAGATGTCCGAAGAGGAGAAAGAGGCTGTCCACCAATGGCTGGAGGCGGATGAGGCGAACCGGAAGCTGTTCATCCGGGAGCGGATTCGGTTTGATGCTTCGCTGCTGGTTGATGAGGAGGTTGTACGGGCCGGGAAGAAAAGGCAGCGTATGCCGGTTTGGCTGGTTCGCTGCATGGAGGTGGCGGCCAGTCTGTTAGTATTGTTGGGAGGCTTTTATGCGTATGACCGGTATCAGATGGCACATGCCGAGAAGAGCTACCAATGTGTCAGTGTTCCGGCGGGGAATCGCGCCAATTTGCTTCTCCCGGATGGGACCAATGTGTGGTTGAATGCCGGTACGTCTTTGCGTTATCCGGTTGCTTTTAAAGGGAAGAGTCGGGAGGTTGAACTGAACGGAGAGGCCTATTTTGAGGTCTCAAAGAGCGAGAAACCGTTTGTCGTCAAGACGGACAGGTGTGATGTGGAGGTGTTGGGGACGACGTTCGACGTGGAGGCTTACGCCGACGAGACGGAGTTTAGGACGACGCTTTACGAAGGGAGCGTGCAGTTGCAAGCCGCAGGAGCATCAGAGAAGGTTGTCTTGCACCCGGGAGAGACTGCCGAGCTTGTAGGAGGGAATCTGCAGGTTTCACCGACCAAAGATAAAAATGCGTACCGTTGGAAAGACGGGTTAATCTATATCGAAGACCAGTCGTTCGAAGCGATAATGGAAATGTTTGAGAAGTTCTACGACGTCCGGATTGTGATCAACAACCCGAAAGTGAAGGCGTTGGGCTATCAGGGGAAACTACGTATAGCGGACGGAATCGATCATGCCTTGCGTGTGTTGCAAAATGATTTCCCGTTCCGTTACAAACGTGATGAAGAAAGTAACACAATTATTATTAACTAATAAAACAAGAATGCCTATGGAAAAGGAATGCTAAGAAGACACGGCAGGAAAAAAGAACCGGCAATTGCTGCAACAACTGCCGGACTGCGCAAGTACATCAATTAATATACTTACTAATTTAAAAAAGACAGACAAAGGTATGGAAAAACTTTTTATATCCGAATCTTTTAGGAGGAAAGATTGGGGAGGAAGAAAAATAGGTAGAGTTATGAAGCTAACGACATGTTTTTTAGTGCTATGTTCTTGTTTTGCATTTGCTCACCAAGCGAACTCGCAAGAGGCGAAAGTGAGTCTGAATATGCAGAACGTACAATTGGAAAAGGTTCTGGATGCCATCGAAGCGCAAACAGAGTATCTGTTTATCTCAAATCGACATGTCGATTTGAATCAGAGGGTCTCGGTGAGTGTGGAGAACAAATCAGTTCAAGAGGTGTTGGAAGTTATATTGGCAAACACGGGGTTGACTTTTAATTGGGAAGGCGTTAATATCGTGTTGTCAAAAAAGGCGGATGCGGTAATGGAAAACAATGGGGTTGCCCAACAGACGCGTAAAATCAGCGGGACGATTGTCGATCAGACAGGATTACCGATTGTTGGTGCAAACATTGTGGTGAAGGGTACGACAATTGGGACGATAACGGATATGGACGGGAAGTTTGAACTTGAAGTTCCGGAGAATGCCGTGTTGACGGTTTCTTACATTGGTTATGTAGAACAGGAAATGCAGGTTGGTGACCAGTCTACGTTCGCTATTACGTTGCATGAAGATACGCAAGCATTGGAAGAGGTGGTCGTCGTCGGATATGGTACGCAGAAGAAAGTGAATTTGACCGGTGCGGTAGAAAGTATCTCTTCCGATGTGATTGAAGACCGTCCGATCAAGAGTGCTGTGGATGCATTGCAGGGAACAGCATTAGGTGTAACGGTTTCATCAGCAGCTGGTTCTCCGGGTGAATTTTCTACGATAAAGATCAGAGGGGATGCTTCGTTGAACTCGGACGGTGCATTGGTGCTGATTGATGGAATGCCGGGTGATATTAATCAAGTGAATCCACAAGACATCGAGAATATTTCTGTCTTAAAAGATGCGGCCTCCTCGGCTATCTACGGGTCACGCGCGGCAGAAGGTGTAATTTTGATTACGACCAAGTCTGGTTCTTCATCGAAGAC
>CALUTX010000342.1 GCA_944323815.1 uncultured Parabacteroides sp.
AGAAGGAACGCATGATGAGCTAATCCGGAAGCAAGGGCTTTATGCTCATTTATGGGAAATACAGGAAAGCATTTCTGGCTGGAAACTATGAATCCGTCCCGATTTTGCCTGTCCCCTGTGGGGAAAGTGCCAATCCTGCCGGATTTGTGCCGTCGACTGAGTCGACAGGGCTTCTCCGTCCCGATTCGGGCTGCCGACTGAGTCGACGATGCTTCTCCGCACCGATTGGCGTTGTCGACTGAATCAACAGTGCTTCTCCTGACGGATTGATGCTGTCGACTGGGTAGACGGCGGTTGTCGGAGCGGATTGGCGTTGTCGACTGAAAAGCAAGGAAGAAATACACTGCATGGTAATCCCGCTGAACTCGGCAATCGTGTCTGTCAGCCCTTTCCGGCGATAGTTAGTCCAAATGGCTAAGTAAACAAAGTATGCGAATATTGCAACAAACAGGATAATTAATGTTTTGAGCGAATTACGAATAATCTTTTTAAATTTCATGTTATGACAATTTCCCTTCTTTCAACTCTTCTTCCTCCACCTCTTTGACTTTGCGGAACAGGTCGGAAGCAAAGATGAAATCGTTGAGGGCTTTGTTATTGGATGTGATGACCTCTTTGTTGTTCCCTTGCCATTCTTTGACACCTTCTTTGATGAAGATGATGTTTTCGCCGATGTTCATGACGGAATTCATATCGTGCGTATTGATGATGGTGGTCATTTTATATTCGACTGTGATGTCATGAATCAGGTCGTCGATGATTAAAGAGGTTTTAGGGTCGAGGCCAGAATTGGGTTCGTCGCAGAAGAGATATTTAGGATTCAAAGCGATGGCACGTGCGATGGCTGCCCGTTTCATCATCCCGCCGCTGATTTCAGAAGGGAACAGATCGCCCGCATCAGACAGGTTGACGCGGTCTAAACAGAATTGCGCCCGCTTTTTGCGCTCTTTCGTGGAATCTTTCGAAAACATATCCAGCGGGAACATGACGTTCTCCAGTACGGTCATGCTGTCGAACAGGGCGGAGCCTTGAAAAAGCATTCCCATTTCCCGGCGTAACCCGTTCAGTTCTCGCTTGTTCATGGAGGTCAGGTCGCGTCCGTCGTACAAGATTTCTCCCGAGTCGGGCCGAATCAGTCCGATGATGTCTTTAATGAGGACTGTTTTCCCTGAACCGCTTCGCCCAATAATCAGATTGGTTTTTCCCGTCTCGAAGACGGCATTGATGTCTTTCAAGACGGGGCGCCCTTCAAAAGATTTTGTGATATGTTTGATTTCTATCATGTTTATGTCAACATTAAATTCGTTAAAATCACGTCGGCAAGCAAAATCATAATGCTACTCATGACGACGGCGTTCGTGCTGGCTTTACCTACTTCCAACGCTCCGCCCTTTACGTTGTAACCGAAATAGGCGGCGATGGATGAGATGATGAAAGCGTAAACGACGGATTTGATGATGGAATACCAAATGTAGAATTCATTGAAATAAAACTGTAATCCATATTCAAATGAAGAAGGCGTCATTCCGTTGGTCGCTAAATAGCTGGCAGCGATTCCGCCTAAAATTCCTGTAAACATACTGAAAATGACCAAGACGGGGATAAATATCATCATGCCGATCATTTTGGGCAAAATTAAGAAGTTGGCAGAGTTGACCCCCATGATTTCCATGGCGTCGATTTGTTCCGTCACGCGCATCGTCCCGATTTCTGATGCAATATTACTACCTACTTTTCCGGCTAAAATCAGAGACATGATGGAGGATGAGAATTCCAACAAGATGATTTCGCGGGTTGTATATCCGATGGTAAATTTGGGGATAAGCGGCGAACTGATATTCAAAGAGATTTGGATGGCAATCACCGTTCCGATAAAGACCGAGATAATGATGACAATCCACAATGAGTCGACACCCAGTTTGTAGACCTCTTTAATCAGTTGCTTGAAAAACATACTCCACCGGTCGGGTAGCGTAATGCTTTTCTTCATCAGCAAAACATATTCGCCTACTTGATGCAATGCTTTATACATATTCTACGATACTTATATTGACCGACCGCAAAGATAACGCAAAATCTGGGAATAACGGTTGCTTGTTACCCGTAAAAGCTGTTTTGTTTACCCGGCGGGTAAGTTTCCTCCGGGCTTCGGGAAAACGGATATAGTCTCCGGGTAAAGTGTTCCGTTACAGACGCATTTCCTCTAAGTCTGCACACGCTTTTTCGACTGTGGGTACTTCTTTGATTGTGATACTCCGTTTACCGTTTTGTTCGCGCAGATTACAGAGGCGCGGATATTTTTGAACGAACTTGAGTAGTTTGTCGAAAGCAGTGCTCTCATAATACGGACTGTCAGGGTTGGAAACAAGATAAAGGCTCATTTGTCCTTTTTTCAACACAACTTTCTCGATGCCTAAATTCTTGGCCATGCGGCGTAAGCGGACGACCCGTATCAGCTCTTGCCCCTCTTTCGGTATTTTCCCGAAACGGTCTTCCAGCCGTTCGGTGAAAGCGAGAATGTCCCGTTCTTCCTCCATTTTGTCTAATTCGCGGTAAAGGGAAATACGCTCGGAGTCGTTCGGAATGTAGGTCTGTGGAAACAGCAGTTCCAAATCGCTTTCGATGAACGTTTCGCGTACATAGTCCCCTCTGGTATCTGTCTGTTTATTCGTTGTGTCGGAATAAAGGTCGGCAAACTCTTCCGTTTTCAGTTCGTCGACAGCCTCTTCCAGAATCTTTTGGTAGGTTTCATACCCCAACTCGGCGATGAAACCGCTCTGTTCGGCTCCCAGCAGATGGCCTGCG
>CALUTX010000343.1 GCA_944323815.1 uncultured Parabacteroides sp.
TACTCGCTGGGGGATGTCTATCCGCAGTTGGGTGGGGATTCGTTGTGGGAGATGATTAAGGTGAATTTCGTCACCGGACAATTGGCGAGCCTGAATTGGGCGTGGTGCTACGGAAGGGTCTTTCAGACGGCATCGCTCTTTATGTTCGGTATGTTGTTGGGACGGCTCGGATTGTTCCGCTTGACGGAAGAAACGCGCGGTCGGGTGATGCGTTTTTGGGCGCGTGTCGGGCTGTACGCTTTGCCAAGCGCCGTGTTGCTTTATTTCGGAAAGGAATTTTTATACTCGCAAATCGAGCATCCGTTTTTGAAAGCGACGATGCAGACGATTTGGAATTCGTGGTACAATCTGGCTTTCATGTTGGTTTGGGTCAGTGGCTTCCTGTTGCTTTATTGGATAAACAACGGAAAGGTTCAACAGCTGCTTGTGCCTTATGGAAAGATGAGCTTGACCGATTACATATCCCAGTCGCTCATCGGCAGTTTTCTCTATTTCGGTTACGGGTTGGGATTGCATCAGTATTGCAGCACGACGTTGAGCCTGCTCATCGGCATCGTCTTCTTTTTACTGCAATTACTTTTTGCTCATTGGTGGTTCCGCCATTTCAAGCGTGGGCCGCTGGAGACGATATGGCACCGGTTGACGTGGATTGGAAAAGAGAGGAGATAAGAGTAATTATATAAAGGGGAAAAGAGATGAAAAAAAGCGTTGTATATACTGGGACGGGCGACAAAGGAACGACCTCGCTGGTCGGTGGCGAACGGGTGGCGAAAACGCATCCGCGTATTGAGAGTTATGGGACGGTTGACGAACTGAATGCATTTATCGGATTGTTGATGACGGAAGTCGAGGACGAGGAAGACCGCAGCTTCTTGCTTTTCGTCCAACACAAGCTGTTTACCATCGGTTCCTATTTAGCCACAGACCAAGAGCATACCCAATTGAGGACGAGAAGCCAAGTTCAGCCGGAGATAATCACCCGGATTGAACGCGAAATCGACCGAATCGACGAAGCTCTGCCGCGTATGCGCGCTTTCGTTTTGCCGGGCGGGAACCGGGCTGCGGCGTTGGCGCATGTCTGCCGCACGGTCTGCCGGCGGGCGGAGCGGAATATCTGCCGACTGGCAGAAACGGCCGAAGTCGAAGAATCGCTCTTGATTTTTATGAATCGACTTTCTGATTATCTGTTCGTTTTGGCAAGAAAAGAGTGTATTCGAGAAGATGGAAGAGAAATAATTTGGGATTATACTTGCAGCTAAAGAATAATGTTTTATTTTTGCGGCAAATTTGGAAACAGACTGCCGGAAGGTGGTTGTAAGTATGATTGTTCTTAATATTGGTAGCTATGTATTGGACTTTAGAGTTAGCATCAAAACTGGAAGACGCACCTTGGCCTGCAACGAAGGATGAACTTATTGATTATGCACAACGTTCCGGTGCGCCGCTGGAAGTAATTGAAAATTTGCAGGAAATGGAAGATGAAGGCGAAATATACGAATGCATTGAAGATATTTGGCCCGATTATCCAAGCAAAGAGGATTTCTTTTTCAACGAGGAGGAATATTAATGTGTGCGTAAGTAAAGACGCATAATATGATTTAGGGGATGGAAAATAGGGTGATGAGGTAATTACTTGTCACCTTATTTGTTTATATACAATTTATACCGCTTTTTTGCGTTGTTTCCATGGGAGGAAGGTTTATGCTTCCCGTTAATTGTACGATTGAATGAAGAAATATCTCCTGTCAGTGGTTTTGCTGGTTTCCTGTGTAGTTGGTATGCGGGCGCAATATGATTCGCAACTCAGCCAGTATTTTATGGCAATGGGGTATTATAATCCTGCTTATGCCGGTGTGACGGGAGATTTGAATTTGCTGGCTCTCTCGCGCCTTCAGTGGATTGGGATAGAAGGGGCTCCGAAATCGTTTTTCATCAACGCGGATATGCCTTTGAAGATAAAGAAAACCAATCATGGGATTGGTCTGGTGGTTTTCACCGAAGGTATCGGTCTCTTCCAGAATACGCACGTAAATTTGCAGTATGCGTATAAACAGAAACTTTTTGGCGGGACGCTGAGCATCGGCGTACAATTCGGGATGGTCAACCAGTCTTTCGACGGAGAGAAGGTTTTTTACCCGACAAGCCAATTCCACCAGCAGGAAGACCAAGCCATTCCGCAGACGCAGGTCAGCGGAATGGGATTGGATATAAATGCCGGTCTTTACTACACCCACAAGCATTTCTATTTGGGTATCGGCGCGACACATTTGAACAAGACGGAGATACAATTGGACGAATATTCCTATATGTACCTCACCAGCACATATAATTTGACCGGAGGATACAATATTCAGTTTCGTAATCCGTTGTTTGAATTACAACCGTCTGTGTTCCTGAAGACGGACATGCAGAGCTTTCAGGCGGATATTACCGCCCGGTTGGAGTATAATAAAATGTTTAACGGCGGTTTTTCCTGGCGGGTGAATGAGTCGGTGATTCTGTTGTTGGGCGCGAAGATCGGACGGTTCCGGGTCGGTTACGCATATGACTTTCCGACGACGCCTCTGTTGAAAGGGACGAGCGGAAGCCATGAGTTGGTGGTCAGCTACCAGTTGAAGTTGAAGAAGTCGAAGTCAGGAAAGAATAGGCATAAAAGTGTACGTATATTATAGTATATGAAGAAAGCATTGTTAGTATGTGCGGCTATCGCCTCGCTCACCTCGTGTGGCAAATCTCTCACCGGTGCGGGTGGAGAAGTGACGGGGGTGCGCTCGGTCGCATTCAACGAGCCTGCCCCTTATGGCATGGTTCTGATTAAAAGAGGGTCATTCGAGATGGGGCCTGCTGATAAGGATTCGCTTTGGGGGATCAATCCCGAAACAAAAGGCGTCTCGTTTGATGCTTTTTGGATGGACGAGACGGAAATCACCAACGCGAAATACCGCCAGTTCGTTTATTGGGTGCGCGATTCCATCATCCGCGAACGCTTGGCCGACCCGGCATACGGCGGGAATGACCTGTTCAAGATTACCGAAGACCGCTATGGCGAACCGGTCACGCCGCACTTGGATTGGAGCCGTCCGATTCCTTGGAAACGGGCGAACGAAGACGAGTTGCGCGCCATCGAGAGCGTCTACGCTGTCAATCCCGTGACCGGCGAGAAGTACCTTGACCCGAAGCAGATGGTCTATCGCTACGACTGGTACGACTATACGGCAGCGGCCTTGCGGAAGCATAACCTTGACCCCGCCCAGCGTGTCCGCAACACGGACATCGAGGTCGACCCGAACGAAGTCATCATGATTTCGAAAGATACCGCCTACATCACGGAAGAGGGCGAGATTGTCAACGAGACGATTACGCGCCAGTTGAGCGGCCCGTGGGATTTCCTCCACACGCGCATCGTCAACATCTATCCCGACGAGAGTTGCTGGGTGAACGACTTCAACAATGCCTACAACGAACCCTATATGCGGATGTACTTCTCCCATCCGGGCTATGACGATTATCCTGTCGTGGGTGTATCGTGGGAGATGGCGACTGCCTTCTGTGTCTGGCGGACGAACCTCTTCAAGCAATCGCTCAATCTGCCTGCCGGACAGGTATTCGAACCGTTCCGGTTGCCGACCGAAGGTGAATGGGAGTATGCCGCGCGGACGGGCAAGAACGAATACAAATATCCGTGGGCGGGCGACGACCTGACCAGCGGCAAAGACAACTGTTTCTTGGGCAACTTCAAGCCGGGCAAAGGAAATTATACGGAGGACGGGCACTTGATCACCTCCCGCGTCGGCTCCTTCTCGCCCAACGAGTTCGGACTGTATGACATGGCGGGTAACGTGGCGGAATGGACCTCGACGAGCTACTCCGAGTCCGGGCCGAGCCAAATGAACGACATGAATCCCGACCTCCGCTACAACGCCGCGAAGGAAGACCCCTACGCGATGAAGAAGAAGGTGGTACGCGGCGGCTCGTGGAAAGATGTGGCCCAGTTCATCCGGTCGGACATGCGCTCGTTCGAGTACCAGAACGAGACCCGCTCCTACATCGGCTTCCGCTGCGTCCGCACGCAGATTGGATTTTCAAAAGGAAAGAAATAATGAATCCGGCAGATAGATACCATCACTGCTAAAAACGAATATACAACACAACATGGGAAAGTATAGAAGATATAAAAATAGAATCGAGATGTTCCTCGCCAGCGAGCGAGGCAAACGGGCATTGAATTTCTGTTACAGTTGGGGCGCTTCGATTGTCATTATCGGTGCGTTGTTCAAACTGTTGCACCTGCCTTACGGTAATCAAATCTTGTTCGTCGCCATGACCGTGGAGGCGTTGGTGTTCTTCATCTCCGCTTTCGAGCATCCGTCGAGCGAGTACCACTGGGAAGAGGTTTTCCCCGTGCTGAAGTCGAAGAACCCGATGGACCGCCCTGATTTTGCCAAGCAGGGCGAGGAGCCGCAGGTAGCAGGCATGGCGCCCGGCGTGCACATCAATACCGGTGGGGCAGGAACCTCCGGCATCGACCTGGATAAGCTGGGATTGAACCTGAAAGAGGAAGATTCCAAGAAGCTCTCCGAGAGCATCCAGAAGCTCAACGGTGCCGCCGAGCAAATCGGCAAGATGGCCGAACTGACCGAAGCCACGCAGAAGTATCTGGAGCAGCTCTCCACGATGTCGGAAAACATGGCACGCTTCAGCACGGTCACCGGCGAACTGACCAACGTCTCGGGCACGTTGCTTGACTCCTACAAGAGCATTACCGACAACTCGGACGACCTCACGCAGAACTCCCAGAACTACGTCCAGCAGATGAGCCAGCTCCAGCAGCATGTCGCCCAGCTGAACGCCATCTACGAAGCGCAGGCGAAGAACATCGCCGCCCAGATGGAGGCCGTTGAGCACATCACCGCCAGCGTAGGCCGCATCCGCGAGATGTATGACGGCACGGTGGGCGAGAGCGCCATCGTCCGCAGCGAGACCGAAAAGATGACGCGCCAGCTCGCCGAGCTGAACCAGGTCTACGCGCGCCTGCTGCAAGCGATGACCGTCAACATGGGCTACCATCCGCAGGGTGGATACCCCCAGCAGCCCACTTACCAACAGCCTTATCAGCAACCTTACGGCTATCCGCAGCAGCCGCAAGCCCCGTATAACCCTCCAATGAAGTAACGCGCGTATGGCAGGCTTAGCAAATAATCCCAATTCGCCCCGCCAGAAGATGATCAACCTGATGTATCTGGTGTTCATCGCGATGATGGCGTTGAACGTCTCGTCGGAAGTGCTCGACGGGTTCGACTTGGTGCGGAAAGGTTTGGAAGACTCCATCGCGAACACGGTGCACCGCAACGACATCGTGTCGGAGAGCCTCGAGAGCTCGTACCGCACCAATCCGGAGAAGACGCGCGCGTGGTATGAGAAGGGCCGCAGGGTCAAACAGTCGTCCGACAGCCTCTATAACTATGTGCAGGAGCTGAAAATCCGCATCGCCCAGCGTGCGGACGGTGACGACGCCGACGTGAACAACATCGAACACAAGGACGACCTCGAAGCCGCCTCGAGCGTCATGCTCGCCCCCGTCACGGGCGAGGGCAAGAAGCTGCGCGAGCGCGTCGATGCCTACCGGGAGATGATGGCGTCGCTGGTGGACGACTCCGCCAAGACGACGATTATCGAAACCGCCCTCTCGACCGAGGCGCCCCGCAAGCCGGGCTTGAACATCCGCACGTGGGAGACCGCCCTCTTCGAGAACATGCCGACCTCGGCAGCCATCACGCTCTTGACCAAGTTGCAGAACGATATTCGCTACGCGGAAGGGGAGGTTTTATCCCACCTGCTGAGTAGCGTCGACGTGGGCGACTACCGCGTCAACCAGATCACCGCGCAAGTCATCCCGGAAAGCCAGATTGTCATGCGCGGCGCCCAGTACAAGGCCAACATCGTCCTCTCCGCCATCGACTCGACCAAGCGGCCGACGGTGTTCGTCAACGGGAAAGAGCTCCCGGCCGATGCCAACGGCCTGTTCACCGTCACAGCCGGTGCGCCGGGCACCTACCCCGTGAAGGGATACATCGAGACACCCGGAAGCGACGGCACCATGATGCGGCGCGAGTTCTCGAGCGAGTATTTCGTCACGGAGCCGACGGCTACCGTCGCCCCGACACTGATGAACGTCCTCTACGCCGGCATCGCCAACCCGATTCGCATCGCCGTGCCGGGCGTACCGAGCGGTAACGTGACGGCGACGATGACCAACGGCACGCTCACCCGCAAAGGCGACGCGTGGGAAGCCCGCCCGACAACGGTCGGCACCGACGCCGTCGTGACCGTCCGTGCGCGGATGGCTGACGGCCGGACGCTGGAGATGGCAAAGACCGCCTTTCGCGTGCGCGCCTTGCCCGACCCGATGCCCTACATTGAATATACCGACGTGAACGGCAACGTGAAGAAGTTCCGCGGCGGGAAGTTCGCGAAGCGCGACTTGATTGCCGCCGACGGCATCCTCGCCGCCATCGACGACGACCTGCTGAACGTCCCGTTCACCGTCCTGAGCTTTGAATTGACCTTCTTCGACTCGATGGGCAACGTCATCCCCGAGGTCACGACCGGGACGAAGTTCTCCCAACGGCAGAAGGACTACATACGCCGCCTTGCGCGCGGCAAGCGCTTCTACATCACCCGGGTACAGGTGAAAGGCCCCGACGGCCAAGAGCGCACGATTTCGCCCATTGAAGTAATCATCAATTAAGATATGAAACGGATATATTACATAGCAACACTCGCCCTCGCGCTTGCCTCCGCGCTGCCCGTCGTGGCGCAGGAAGAGCAGCAGGGCACTGAGCAGCAACAACGCCGCCGCGGTCCGGAGATGACGCGCGGCGGACGGGCCGAAGAGAAGGCGGACGACTCGGGGTTGCCCGAGTTGACGGTACGCGCCCGCGAGCTGAACGAGCGCATGACGCAGGTGCTGGGCAATGCCCGCTGGATGCGCGTCATCTACCGCGAGGTGGATCTCACGAAAGAGGAGAACGCTCCGCTCTATTACCCCACGCAGCCCATGAACGGCCAGATGAATCTCTTCTCGACCCTCTTCCAGCTCGTCTGCGAGGGGCGCATCAACGTCTACGAGTATATGGACGGCTATGAAGACTTCTCCGACAACCGCATCCTCGACCTCAAGGTGATGCTCGACCGCAGCCGCATCTACTACGAAGAGACGCCGGCCGAGGGCGACGAGCCTGCCGGGTACGTCGTCAATGAGAGCGACATCCCCTCCGCCGACGTGAAGGCCTATTACGTCAAGGAGGCGTGGTATTTCGACCAGAACAACTCCGTTTTCGACGTGAAGCTCCTGGCGATTTGCCCCATCCTCACCATTGCCGACGAGATGGGTGAGAACACGATGCCGATGTTTTGGGTGCCCTACGAGTCGATCCGGCCCTACATCATGAATTCTTACATCATGACCTCGAACGTCAACAACGCGATGACCTTCACCTACGACGACTACTTCCGTCGCCGCATGTTCAAGGGGGACATCTTCAAGACGCAGAACCTGATGAACCTCCCCTTGCAGGCCTACTGCCCGACGCCCGACTCGCTCCAGCGCGAGCAGGCACGCATCGAGAAGCAGCTCATCTCGTTCGAAGAATCGCTCTACCTGAAGCCCGACACCACGCAGCAGGTGGCCGACACGAAGTCGTCCAAGAAATCGCGTAGCGACAAGAGCGAGGAGGTGAAGGAGGAAAAGGTGAAAGAGACCAAAGCGTCCAAGCCCAAGAAGGTAAAAGTACAACGCTCCGCCCCGACGCGCCGCGTCAGAAGGTAGGAAATGGGGGTGGGAGAGGTGAATCACCGGTGCGGCAGGGTGGAAAACAAAGTTCATACCCAGAATCACCGGTGATTCACCTCGCCGTAGCGATTCGGAGCCTTGCCGCACCGGTGATTTACGCTGCCGAACTGATTCGGCACTTTGCTGCACCGGTGATTCATGCTGTCGAACCGATTGGGCACCTCGCCGTACCGGTGATTCGCCTTACCGTACCAAATCGCTACCTCGCTGCACCGGTGATTGAGAATAAATTTTATATGTCACACTTAAATATTCAGTATCATGGCTGAGCAAATCAAATCTTTTAGCATTTCGCGCCTGACAGTCGGGGCGACGTGCGACTTCCACACCAAAGTGAACGAACTCATTACGACGGCGACACCCGCCGCGCTACACATCGAGACGCAGGTTGTGCCTTATACGGCAGCTATCACGTCGCTGTCCTCTATCGTCAACCGTTCTACCACTTTCATAGCGACGGCGGGACTGAAGGATACCGATAAAGTACGCGACGCACTCGTCGGGGTCATCAACAGCGTGGTCAATGCGCATTTGACCAACACCATTGCTTCGCGCAAGGAGGCTGCAACACGGTTGAGTGCCGAGTTGGCTCCCTACAAAGGAATCGGCCGCCACGAATACAGCAAGCAGACCGCGGAAGTGAAGGGAATGCTCGCGATGCTTGCCCTGCCGGAGAACGCCGCTGCCATTACAGAACTGGCATTGGACGACGAGGTAGATGCCCTTCAGACCGCCAACGAAGCCTTTGAGGCCGCTTTCCTTGGCAAGGCAGCCGAAGCCGCCGAGCGCAAGCCGCAGACCGACCTCGACTCGAAAACGGTCGTCAACGAAGCCAACGCGGCCTATCAAGACATTGTGCAGGTGGTCAACGCCTACGCCATCGTGCAGCCCTCGGATGAGGTGAACCAGTTCATCCACGACGTGAACGGCCTCGTCGCCGTCTACGCCTCCATCGCCGGCAGCAGCTCTACGGGCGGCACCGCTCCCGAAGGCGGCTCCGGCTCCGAAGAGGAGGGCGGCGAAGAAGAAGGCGGCGAACGCCCCGGCGGACTCTAAGGAGTTGAGAGTTGAGAGTTGAAAATTGAGAAATCGTTCAATCTCTTATTTCTCAATTTTCAATTCTCAACTCTCAATTTTAAGTTGTTATTTCTCAATTCTCCACTTTCAATTCTCAATTCCTGCATTCGGGAGCCTCCAAACGCTTACAACTTATGAATGACCTGCATCAGCTGTTCGCCGAGGCCGATGGTGTAGCCTTGGGAGACGAACACGACGCGGTTGAAGGTGTCGGCGATGAGGAAGATGGGCAGCGAGCCGTCGGTGCGGAGCTTCATCGCGCTGACCATCTCGCGCTGGATGGCATGGTCCGTGTCGATACCGTAGGTGATGGTGTTCGGTAGGGTGCCGAATTCCTTCGCGTCGAAGCTGTTATACCCCTTCTCGTCCGGGAAGAGGAGCACCATGCCGCGTCCCCACTGCTCCAGTTGTCCCGCTACGGCGGCGATGTCGCGCATCGCGTGGTTTGTCGGTTCCTGGCGGGCACCGAGGATGGCGACAATGTAATAGCCCCGTCCGGTCGTCGCGAGCAGGCTGGTGACCTCGTTCGTATCGGTGCGGCGGAACTTGTTTTCCGAGTTGAAGTTGCCGATGACCTGTACGTCGTCCTTGCTCTCCCGCATCACCAGCTTAATGGGCGTCGTCTTGCCCTCTTCGACGTTGAAGAAGGTGAGCTGCGCCAGTACGCTGCCGTTTGCCATGCGCGTGCCCGTCACCATCAGGTAATGGCCTTCGTCCATCGGGAGCGGGCGGCGGAACAGGGCGCTGTATGTGCCTCCGCTACCCATGTCGACTGCACCCGAGGCGAAATCGAGGGTTTGCAGGCGGCCGTCGGGCTGGATTTTGGCGATGGTGAAGTGGTTGTAATACTTCGGGTCGTCGAGCGCACGGATAGGCGCGTAGGAGGCGGTCAAGCGGCCCTGTGGCGCGTTGGCCGATTGGGTGGCGTCGAAGTCCACGTCCGTCCACTGCAACTTACGCGCGTACTGTACCTTGCCGGTGACCGGGTCGATGCGTGCCGGAATGCCCAAGCTGCGGCAGAGGGCCACGAAGAAGATGTTGCGCGAGTCGGTGTCGGCCACGCGGCTCCGCCAGACGCCCGTCGGCATCATTGGGATACGCTGCGGGTTCAGCTCGTCGGCGATGCGGATGTTCTGTTTCACCCAAGCGACCAGGAGCTGCGGGTTGCCTTTGGCCTGTTTCGCCAGTTCGGGATCGAACTCTTGCTGGAAAACGGTTCGGTAGGGGGTGAGGAACTCGTTCGCCACGCGCGGATTGAGCACGTATTGGGTGAAGAGCGAGTGCTGCTTGGTGCGCACGTTGTCCAGATGGTTGCGCAGGACGCTCGCGGGCGTGTCGCGCAGGTCTTTGGCGGAGATGGCGTCGAGCAGGTCGATGGCCATCGGCCGTCTGTCGGCGGGCGTCTCGCGCAGGAAGCGTTCGATTTCCTTCCAGTTGCCGCGCGAGCCGAGCAGGAACTTGGTGGTTTTCTGCTCGTCCGTGCCCAGCTCTTTGGCGAGGGCGGCGGCTTTCTCTTTCGTGTAGAAGGTCGCGACGTATTGGTTGCGGATGGAATCTTCCTGATGCAGGCGCAGGGCGTTGGCGGCTTTCTGCTCGTCGGTTACTTCGGCGGGGATGGAGCCGTCTACGGGCGGGACGATGTCGAGGGCGATGCTCTCGGTGTGTCCCGGCAGCTTGTCAAGCGTGAGGGTTACGTTCTCGTCCTTCCCGAAAGAGACCTTGCCGTAACCGAAGCGGCCGTCTTTCGTTGCCCAGGCCAACATGTCGCCTTTGCCGGCGGAGAGGAAGGCGCGGCCTTCGGCGTCGGTGGTCTTGTTGGCGACGGTGTAGAACTCGGCGTAGTTGTAGATTTTAAATTCGACGTTCGCGCCCGGTACGGGTTGGCCTTGCGCGTTCACGACAGTGACGGTGGCCTGCGCGGTGGGTGCGTAGTTGCTCGTCACGTTGATTTCCGTATAGCAGGCGGTCGTGTCCATGATTTCCTCCGGACCGTGGTACTTTCCGAAGACTTTTGTGTGCATCAGCATACTGCGGTAGGCCGGCCCGTTGAACCAGCCCAAGTCGAGCACGGGCTCCGGCTCGCACGCCCCCATGAAGTGCCATTTTCCGTTGACCCACGCTTCCACCCAGGCGTGGTTGTCGTCGGTATGTGCCCAGCGCGGGGTATAGACCTGTCGCGCGGGGATGCCGACGGAGCGGAGGGCGGCGACGGTGAAGGTAGACTCTTCCCCGCATCGGCCGTAGGCGGTCTTGACGGAAGCCAACGGCGAGCTGGTGCGGGCGTCCGAAGGGGTGTAAATCACCTTCTCGTGGCACCAGTGGTTGACCTCGAGAATGGCATCGTGGAGCGAGAGTCCTTTTACGCGGTCTTTCAGCTCCTCATAGAAAACCATCCGGCTCTCGTCGAGGTTCTCATTGTTGACGCGGATGGGGAGGACGAAATGGAGGAAGATGTCGTCCGGGATGCTATCGCCCCACGGCATTTCGACGCGGGCGCGGAGCGAACTGCGGATGTTGTCGAGGTAGAGCTGCCCGTCATAGTCCGTGATGTCGCCAATCGGCATGTAGGCATACAGGAACGTGAGGGCTTCCCGTTCGTCATCCGTCAGCGGTTGGTCGAAGACGGTGAATAACTCCCCGGAGGGTAAAAGCGTTTTCTTGGCTTGAAAATCTTTTTCCACTTCGGCGCGGAATGCGTCGTCTGCAAGGAGATGCCGTTTACCATTGCAAGATGTTCCCATTAGGAGAACGAATAGTAACAGAAACAGATTTATTTTTGTCATAGCGTTAATTTTTATTACTACAAAAATAGTAAATCTATGGATAAAGCAAGCCTGCTTATAGACTTTTAAGTGTTAATGCATTGTGTGTATCGTTATTTTTTCTTTATTTTGTTGCTTCTAATTCATCAAGTAAATCCTTAATCGCGTATGTTTCATAATTTGCATTTGATTGAAAGTCCGGAATCGGTCTTGCTGGTCGCTTCCATTATCTTTTTTTTCAGTATTGTAGCCGGTAAAGCCGGTTTCCGTTTCGGTTTGCCGGC
>CALUTX010000344.1 GCA_944323815.1 uncultured Parabacteroides sp.
ATTGGCCGACACCTATTTCGGCGGGACAGCGAGCAACATAGGAGGCATCCGCCTGCAAGAGGTGGCCGCCGACGCCCTCGCCCTGCACAGCGAAGCGTTCAGCAAGCCTGTCGACCCGCTCATGCTCGAGCACAAGGGGCTTTATAGTTACCGCAAAGAGGGCGAACGTCATGCGTGGAACCCGGAAACCATCGCCACGCTTCAGCTGGCAACCCGCACGGGCGACTACCGGAAGTTCAAGCAATACTCGCGCCTGGTAGACGAGAAGGAGGCGCCCATCTTCCTCCGCGACTTCCTGACCTACAAGAAGGGGCAACCCGTCCCGCTTGAACAGGTCGAACCTGCCAGCGAGATTATGAAGCGGTTCGTTACCGGAGCGATGAGTTTCGGCTCCATCAGCCGGGAAGCACACGAGACCCTTGCCCTCGCCATGAACCGCATACATGGCCGGAGCAACACGGGCGAAGGTGGCGAAGACGCTGCCCGCTTCACCCCGCGCGAAGACGGCACGTCGCTCCGCTCTGCCATCAAGCAGGTAGCATCGGGACGCTTCGGCGTCACCACGGAGTATCTGGTCAATGCCGACGAGATACAGATCAAGATTGCCCAAGGCGCAAAGCCCGGCGAGGGCGGGCAATTGCCCGGCTTTAAGGTGAATGAAATCATCGCCAAGACCCGCCACTCCATTCCGGGTATCTCCCTCATATCCCCGCCGCCTCATCACGACATCTACTCGATTGAGGACTTGGCACAGCTCATCTTCGACCTCAAGAACGTCAACCCGCACGCCGAGGTGAGCGTGAAGCTGGTGGCCGAGAACGGCGTCGGCACCATCGCGGCAGGCGTGGCGAAGGCAAAGGCAGACCGCATTGTCATCTCCGGTGCGGAGGGCGGCACAGGTGCCTCGCCCATGAGCTCCATCCGCTACGCCGGCGTCTCGCCCGAGTTGGGGCTATCGGAAACGCAACAGACGCTGGTGATGAACAACCTGCGCGGGCAAGTGCGCCTCCAGACAGACGGACAACTGAAGACGGGTCGCGACATCATCCTCATGGCCCTGCTCGGGGCGGAGGAGTACGGCTTCGCCACATCTGCCCTCATCGTACTGGGGTGCGTGATGATGCGCAAGTGCCATCTGAACACCTGCCCGGTAGGCGTCGCCACCCAGAACGAGGAGCTGCGGAAGCGCTTCCACGGACGGGCCGACTACCTCGTCCACTTCTTCAACTTCCTTGCCGAAGAGGTACGGGAAGCGCTTGCCGAGATGGGCTTCACGAAGCTGGACGACATCATCGGGCGCACCGACCTCATTGAGGTAAAGGGGACGCAGACGACGCAGAGAACGCAGACGGACGCAGCGGATCTATATAATATAATGTATAGGAACAAGAAATACGCTCTCCTCGACTTCAGCCGTTTGACCTACCAACCCAAGGAGGCGGCGACAAACGCCCTGCGCTACGCCTGCACCGCGCCGCACCCCGTCGGCGAGGTCTTGGACCGCCGCATCCTCCAGCAGGCCGAAGCCGCCATCGAGAGCGGGCGCGAGCTGTTTCTCGACTACGCCATCGCCAACACCGACCGCTCGGTAGGCGCGATGCTCTCGGGCGCGATTGCCCGCCGGCACGGGGCGGAGGGACTGCCCGAACACACGCTCAACATCCGCTTCAAAGGCTCCGCAGGCCAGAGCTTCGGTGCCTTCCTGGTCAGCGGCGTCAACTTCCGCCTGGAGGGCGAGGCGAACGACTATGTAGGTAAAGGACTGAGCGGCGGACGCATCAGCGTGATGCCCCCCGTACGCTCCACCTTCGTGGCGGAGAACAACACCATCGTCGGCAACACATTGCTCTACGGCGCGACGAGCGGAGAACTTTACATCAACGGGCGCGCAGGCGAACGCTTTGCCGTCCGGAACTCGGGCGCGATAGCCGTTGTCGAGGGCGTGGGCGACCATTGCTGCGAGTACATGACGGGCGGGCGCGTCGTCGTCCTCGGTCGCACCGGGCGCAACTTCGCCGCCGGCATGAGCGGGGGCATCGCCTACGTGTGGAACCCGGAGGGGGACTTCGACTATTACTGCAACATGGAGATGGTCGAGCTGTCGCTTCTCGAGGAGAGCGCGGCGCGCAAGGAGCTGCTCGAGCTCATCCGCAAGCACTATCATTATACCGGCAGCCAGCTCGCCGGACGGATGCTCGACAACTGGGAGCGCTACGCCGACTCGTTCATCCAAGTCACCCCGATTGAGTACAAGAAGGTCTTGCAGGAGGAACAGATGCGCAAGCTCCAGCAGAAGATAGAAGAGATGCAACGTGACTATTAAGGGGGCGAAAACGACATCTAGATGTCGCCCGTTGCTTCACCTAGATGTCGGTCGATGCTTCACCTAGATGTCACCCGCATCGACATCTAGATGTCGTCCAGACCGACATCGGGATGTCCCCACGGTCGACATCGGGATGTCACAGGTACCGACATCGGGATGTCGTTTTCACCCGGATAGAGAAAAAGATAATAAACAGATTTAGAACAAGATACAGACATGGGAAATCCGAAAGCATTCCTTACCATACACCGGCAGGAAGCCGGTTACCGGCCCGTACATGAACGCATCAACGATTTCAGCGAGGTCGAACAAACCCTGAATAGCAGCGACCGCAAGCGGCAGGCATCGCGCTGCATGGACTGCGGCGTGCCCTTCTGCCACTGGGCGTGTCCGCTGGGCAACCGCCAGCCCGAGTGGCAAGACTACCTCTCGAAGGGCCGTTGGCGCGAAGCCTACCACGTGTTGCAGCAAACCTGCGACTTCCCCGAGTTCACCGGCCGCATCTGCCCCGCCCTTTGTGAGCAAAGTTGCGTCTTGAAACTCAGTTGCGGCGAACCGGTGACGATACGCGAGAACGAGGCGGCCATCGTCGAGGCAGCCTTCCGCGAAGGCTACATCCAGCCCACGCCTCCCACGCGGAAGGCACACCCGGCGCGGGTAGCCATCATCGGCAGCGGACCTGCGGGCCTCGTCGCCGCCAACCGCCTGAACCGCGCGGGCTACGACGTCACAGTCTTCGACAAGGAGGAACGGCCGGGCGGGCTGCTTCGCTACGGCATCCCGAACTTCAAGCTCGGGAAGAACATCATCGACAGGCGCGTCCGGCTGATGGAGCAAGAGGGCATCGCCTTCCGCATGAACACCTTGGTGGGCAGCGACACGTCGGCTCGCGAACTGCTCTCCACATTCGACGCCGTATGCATCGCCATCGGCTCGGAAGTACCGCGCGACCTTCCCGTCGAAGGGCGCAACCTCAAGGGCATCCACTTCGCCCTCGAACTGCTCTCGCAGCAGAACCGACTCCTCGAAGGCGCCGACATCCCCGCCAAGAGCCGCATCGACTGCCGGGGCAAGCGCGTCCTCGTCATCGGTGGAGGTGACACCGGGAGCGACTGCGTGGGGACCGCGAACCGACAGGGGGCACTGAGCGTCACCCAAATCGAAATCATGCCCAAGCCGCCCGTAGGCTATAACCCCGAGACACCTTGGCCCCAATATCCGCGCGTCTTGAAGACCAGCAGCAGCCACGAAGAGGGCTGCACACGCCGCTGGTGCCTCACGACCAACCGCTTCTTAGGCGAACGCGGCCGGCTCACAGGCGTCGAAGTCGAAGCAGTCGAGTGGACGACGCCGACGGCCGGTTCACGCCCGGAGATGCACCGCACAGGTAAGGTCGAAACGCTCGACGCCGACCTCGTCTTCCTCGCGATGGGATTCGTCCACCCCGAGCCCGACGGCTTGGTGAAGGAGCTGTCCCTGCCGCTCGACGAGCGCGGCAACATCCGCGTGAATCCCGCGACGCGACAGGTGGAAGGCTGCGCGAAACTCTTTGCCGCAGGCGACGCCGTGAGCGGGGCAAGCCTCGTCGTCCGGGCGATGGCATCGGGCCGGCAGGCAGCCGAAGCGATTGACGCCTACTTACAGAAGTAATAAACCGTATCTATTCACTCTATACATTATTCATATATATGTGTGGCATAACAGCAATCTTCAATATCCACGCCGGAGCCTCCGGATTGAGGCAGCAGGCGTTGCAAATGAGTAAACGCATCCGTCACCGCGGTCCCGACTGGAGCGGTATCTACCAAGGGCGGACAGCTATCCTCGCCCACGAGCGGCTCTCCATCGTAGACCCCGCGTCGGGCGGACAACCCTTAAAAAGCCCCGACGGACGGCTCATCCTCACCGTCAACGGCGAGATTTACAACCATCGCGAGCTGCGCGAAGAGCTGAAGAACGACTATACGTTCCAGACGGGCAGCGACTGTGAAGTCATCCTCGCACTCTATCAGAAGTATGGCAAGGACTTCATCGAGAAGCTGAACGGTATCTTCGCCTTTGCGCTCTATGACGAGGCGGAAGACACCTACCTCATCGCCCGCGACCCCATCGGTGTCATCCCTTTATACATCGGACACGACGACGAGGGGCATCTTTTGGTCTCCTCCGAACTGAAGGGACTGGAGGGATTTGCCTCCGAGTATCGCCCATTTCCTCCGGGGTATTACTTCTTTAGCCGGGACAAAGATTACACACGCTGGTACGAACGCGACTGGATGGACTATGACAACGTGAAAGACAACCCCGCCTCCGTCCAAGCCCTGCACGATGCACTCGAGGCAGCCGTCCGGCGGCAGTTGATGAGCGACGTGCCCTATGGCGTCCTGCTCTCCGGCGGGCTGGACTCCTCCATCACATCGGCCATCGCCAAGAAGTATGCCGCCAAACGTGTCGAGACCGGCGGCAAGGCGGACGCTTGGTGGCCACAGCTCCACTCTTTCGCCGTCGGGCTGAAGGGGGCGCCCGATTTGGCAGCGGCCAAGAAGGTGGCAGACTATATCGGCACCGTCCACCACGAAATCAACTACACGATTGAAGAGGGCTTGGATGCCATCCGCGATGTCATCTATTACATCGAGACCTACGACGTGACGACGGTGCGTGCCTCAACGCCGATGTACCTCTTGGCTCGCGTCATCAAGTCGATGGGCATCAAGATGGTCTTGAGCGGCGAAGGAGCGGATGAGGTGTTCGGTGGCTACCTCTACTTCCATAAGGCGCCAGACGCACGTGCCTTCCACGAAGAGACGGTCCGCAAACTGGGTAAGCTCTATATGTACGACTGCCTGAGGGCGAACAAGAGCCTCGCGGCTTGGGGCGTCGAAGGGCGTGTCCCCTTCTTGGACAAGGAGTTTTTGGATACGGCAATGCGCCTCAACCCCGAAGCAAAGATGTGTCCGGGCAAGACGATAGAAAAGCGCATCCTTCGCGAAGCGTTTGCCGACATGCTACCGCAGGAAATCGCATGGCGTCAGAAGGAACAGTTCTCCGATGGCGTAGGGTACAGCTGGATTGATACATTGAAACGCATCACGTCGGAAGCGGTCAGCGACGAAGAGATGGCGAACGCGGCGAAACGATTCCCCATCAATCCGCCACAGAACAAGGAAGAGTATTATTATCGGAGTATCTTCGAAGAGCACTTCCCGAGCGAGAGTGCAGCCCGAAGCGTGCCGAGTGTCCCCAGTGTCGCCTGTTCGACCGCCGAAGCGTTGGCTTGGGACGCCTCATTCCAAAACATGAACGACCCCAGCGGACGCGCCGTCAAGGGCATCCACGAGGCCGCCTATTAAAGAACAACACAAACAGGAGTATTAAACCACTAAAGAAAATCTTCTCTTATGGGGGCGAAGGTGTCGATGAGGACACCCGCTTCCAGACACTTACAGCCGTGCAGGACGCCGGGTTTCATATAGATGCCGTCACCTGCGCGGACTGTTTTTGTTTCGCCGTCGACCGTAAACTCGAAGACGCCACTTGCCACACAAGTCGCCTGTGTATGCGGATGAGTATGCGGCTCACCAACGGCTCCCGTTTCAAACTTCACCTTGACCATCATCAAATCGTCGTTATACCCCATGATTTGCCGACATGCTCCCGCGCCTGCCGGTTGCCATTTCATCTCGCTTTCAAACTGAAAGGTGTTACTTGCTTTCTTCATACGCATTTCATTTAAACCGAGCAAAAGTAGGAAATAAATAGGATAATCCGCCGAATTGTCCTACTTTTGAAGGCAGAACATAATGACTTTCAATATGAGAAACATCCTTCTTTCAGCCGTATGCGCCCTGTTCCTGCAAAGTGCGCAAGTCGGTGCACAGACCAGTGCTTACTTCAAAGACAGTAAAGAATGGCTCCAAAAGGCAGAAACCTGCCGGCCGGAACTGAGTTACCAATCCGTTACACCCCTTCGCCTCATCCGCTCCGTCGCCGACAAGCAGGCATTTCAAGGTTGGCGCATGGAAGATGCCGGAAGCCCCGATCCGTTATATACCGAACCCTTCAAGAAACATCCCAGCATCACACTCGACTTCGGAAACCACTATACCGGCTTTCTCACCTTCTCCATCAAACCGGCAGCGGAACGGATGGCTGCCGATGCTCCCATCCGTCTCAAGTTCACTTTCGCCGAAGTGCCTGCCGAGCTGAACACGCCGCTCGAACCCTACAAAGGGGGACTGGCACGCTCGTGGGTACAAGACGAAATCGTGACCCTCATGGAAGTGCCGAAAGAGATGACGATTCCCCGCCGACTGTCCGGACGGTATTTGAAAATCGAACTGCTGGGCATCTCCAGTTCATTCGACTTCGTATTCGACAAGCTGACGTTTCGAGCGCAAACCTCCGTCACCAACGAGGCCCCAGCCCTTGCCTCGACGACCGACCCGCTGATACAAGACATCTACCAAGTCGGATTGAACACGCTGAAGGAGTGTATGCAGACAGTCTACGAAGATGGCCCCAAGCGCGACCAACGCCTTTGGATTGGCGACCTTTACCTCGAAGCACTGGCCAATGCCTACACATTCAAGAATCACGAACTGACCAAGCATTGCCTCTATCTGCTGGCAGCTTTTGCCAACGACGAAGGGTTGTTGCATGCCACTCTTTTGGAGCGTCCTGAAGCCCATCCGCAATATGGTACGCATACGTTGGATTATTGCCTTATCTACAACGTTGCCCTACTCGAGTATCTAAAAGAGACAGGAGACAAAGAAACAGCTAACGACCTTTGGCCCGTCGTTGTCCGCCAAATCGAGATGGCGCTCCGGCAATATTCTCCCGAATGGATTTACGACATGGACAAGAAACCGCAATATTGGCTCGTCTTCGACTGGAAGAATGGTTACGACCGACAGGCCTCCATGCAGGGACTGACTATCTTTGCCCTCCAACGCAGCTACGAACTGGCCCAAATGTTGGGTAAAACGGACGAAGCAGCCGTCAAAGAGTGGCCCGCCCTCGCCAAGAAGTTACAGAAAGCAGCCCGCCGTTATTTTTACGACAAGAAACAGGGCGTGATGCTGAGCGGAAAAAACAAACAGGTTTCTTACCTCTCGCAAGTGTGGATGATTCTTTCCAACACACTCAATAAGAAAGAGGGTGCAAAAGCGATGGCGACCGTCATGTCCATGCCCGACGCCTGTTATCCGGGATGCCCCTACGCCTACCATTACGTCATTGAAGCACTCTTGCAATGCGGCATGACGCAAGAAGCCCGCGACCTGCTCGTCAACTATTGGGGCGGTATGGTCAAACAAGGTGCCGATACTTTCTGGGAGGTCTACGACCCGAACAACGACTATCTCTCCCCCTACGGCTTCCATGTCATCAACAGCTACTGCCACGCATGGAGCTGTACACCGGTTTATTTTATTAATAAGTATCCGGAGGTATTTCAAAAGTAAAGTTGTCAAAACGCGAAAAAGGAAGAATACGGAGTACACAAATAAAACGGCAGACCGCAGATTGATTTCATTTCTAATCTGTGGTCTGCCGTTAATGTTATCCTTGATTGTTTGGAAGAAATCCCTACAATGAAAGAAAAAACTTTCTTCCCTCCTACCATTCCCCTTTACCCTCCGGGAAACTGCCCGTTTCTTCTTATGTAGCCTCAAATAACAACTATGCCAATCGGCTGGATTACCTTCTCGACTATTTACAATAAGAAACCAAATCACCTTATTTCAATTACAATTTATCACTCAAACACACTATTTCAAAACAAATTATTACACGTCTGCTATTATTCCTACATTCAGACACCATTTTGCTACTACAAATATCAAAACGATGTATATTTGCATTGAAATAAAGCAAAAAGATACAATAAACAAAATAATCACAATAAAATGACAGAACTAATCCATTTTACAAAGATGCATGGAGCCGGTAACGATTATATATATGTAAACACGATGGAATACCCGATTCCCAATCCGGAAGCATGCGCCATCCGTTGGAGTAAACCACATACAGGTATCGGGGCAGACGGGTTGGTTCTGATAGGAGCGTCGAAGGTGGCCGATTTCAGTATGCGCATTTTCAACGCCGACGGTTCGGAAGCGATGATGTGCGGCAATGCGTCGCGCTGCATCGGGAAGTATGTGTACGACAAAGGGTTGACCGACAAGAAAACGGTTACGCTTGAAACACGCTCCGGTATCAAGGAACTACGACTGACCACCCGTCGGCGAACGACAAGTTCCCCCGAAGAGGTAAGCGAAGTGACGGTAGACATGGGATGCCCCGTCGTCAGCAGAGTCGCAGTCGAATTAGAGGCCGGCGGACAGGCTTACAAGGGGACAATCGTGTCAATGGGTAATCCGCACTTTGTCGTTTTTGTCGACGATGTGGAACAAATCGACCTCTCGACGGTCGGTCCGCTTCTTGAAAATCATCCGATGTTTCCCGACCGCACCAACGTCGAGTTTGCCCAAGTATTGGGGACGAACGAAATCCGGATGCGTGTATGGGAGCGCGGTTCGGGTATCACCCAAGCCTGCGGGACAGGTGCATGTGCAACAGCCGTGGCTGGTGTCGCCAACCGGAAAACGGCACGAACCACCCGGGTTATTATGGATGGTGGCCCATTGATTATCCGTTGGGACGAAGCATCGGACAAGGTGTATATGACCGGCGAAGCTGTCAAAGTCTTCGAAGGAGAGATTGAACGATAAAACACAAAACAATAAAAAATATATGGCACTGATTAACGAACATTTCTTGAAACTGCAAAACAACTATCTTTTTTCCGACATTGCAAAAAAAGTAAACAGCTTCAAGGTAACACACCCGAAAGCCAAGCTGATCCGGATGGGAATTGGCGACGTGACACAACCGTTGGCTCCGGCAGTCATCGAAGCGATGCACAAAGCGGTCGACGAGATGGCACATAAAGAAACATTTCACGGTTATGGACCTGAACAAGGCTATCCGTTTCTGATTGACGCCATCAT
>CALUTX010000345.1 GCA_944323815.1 uncultured Parabacteroides sp.
GATGGGTTGTTACGCCCTGTTGGCCAGCCGCTGGATTAGCGACGAGGTGGATGTGATTAACCCGAAGACCGGCAAACGGGGTGGGATGCGCTTCGGAAGTTCGCCTTGCCTGTGCAGCGAGTGGGGATATGAATACTTCGAGAAGATTAAGACCTTCTTTGAGAAAACGGGGATGACCTGCTTCGAGCACGACGGATCCTATCCGGGTGACGTTTGCGCCTCTACGACCCATGCGCACCATAAGGGGTTGGCCGACTCGCAATGGAACCAATTCCATAAGATTACGGAGCTATACCACTGGATGTGTGAACAGGGCATCTATCTGAATGTGCCTGATTTCTACTTCCTCAACGGCTCGACGAAGGTGGGCATCGGCTACCGCGAAACCAACTGGTCGTTGCCTCGCGACCGCCAGCTGATCCACACGCGGCAGCTGAATTACGACTGCACATGGGAGCGCGTCCCTTCGTCGTTGTGGAGCTTCGTCCCGTTGGTGGAATATCACGGGGGCGGAAAGGCGGCGACGTTGGAGCCGCTGAGCGAGCATCTGTATGAATACAAGACGCTGATGATGCAGAACTACGGCGCAGGCGTGCAGGCTTGCTATCGCGGTCCGCGCCTTTACGATACGCCGGAAACCAAGCAGGTGGTCGTGGAGGTGATTGATTGGTACAAGAAGTATCGCCGCATCTTGAACAGCGATATTATCCACCTCCGGAAACCGGACGCGCAAGACTGGGACGGCCTGATGCACGTCGATCCGCAGGGAAAGGAGAAGGGCCTCGCGATGTTCTTCAACCCGACCGACCGCGAAATCACGCGCGAAATCGAGTTACCCCTCTATTACACAGGCCTGAAGGACAAAGCGCGGGTACGCGAACAGGAGGGCGAAGCACGTACCTACACCCTCGACCGGGCGTATAACATACGGCTCACGGTGAAGATTCCGGCAGGGGGATACACGTGGTTCGTGATTGAGTAAAAAAGGATGTATTTTTGTAGAAACAATAGAATGAAGAACAAATTTATCATGTATGCAGCAGCCGCCTGCTTGTTGTGCAGCTGCGGTTCGCAAGAGACGCAACGATTCCAGACGGATTACTTCGGTTTGGACATCGACGAGAAGGGATACATCGTCGGGATGTGGAACACTACGCGCGAGAGTCGCAACTTCAGCCCCGTCGATCGTCCGTCGCCCCTGTTGGCGCTGTACAACAGTCAGTTGAAACGGTATTACTATCCGCAGAAGGCTCGTTTTGCTAATGGGAAGTATCGCCTGGAGTATGCCAACGGCTCGGTGGCTACCGTCCGGCTGGAGGAAAAAGACAAATATTTCAAGCTGACGCTGGAGGCACTGGACAACCGCGAGGGCATCAGCGGCGTCCAGTGGGGCAACTATTATACGAACATCAACAACCTGCTGGGCGACATCATCGGTGTGGCGCGCGACACGACGGCGGCCGTGAACTATGCCATCGGCGTTTTGGCGCTGGACGACAATACGCTCGGCGGCGAATCGCGCTACACGTCGGAGACGGGCTTCGGGGGATATATCGCCCACTCGCCGGATCCGGTGAACCATCCGTTGCCCATAACTCTGCATGAAGGGCAGCAATTTACGATGGGTGGCGACGGCATCAGCGACGTGGCTTTCTATAACCGACGGGAGCCTTACTACCGGATGCTTTACGGCGGAGCGGCCACCGTTGACGAGAACGGGCGTATCTACATCCACTATCACTCGCGCGACCGCCGAAAGGGTGACCTCATCTATTCGCCCGAAGGCACTCCTATCTTGCAAAACAACGAGCCGAACCACCTGATGCGTCAGGATGTGCCGGGCGTGGACTACATCGGTTCGTCTATCGCCCTGTGGGGAAGTCCGGATAGCACGGCGCTGATGGATGTGATTCAGACGATTGTCTTGGATGAAGGGCTGCCTTATACGACCTTCAACGGAAAGTGGGTGAAAGACCCCACGTCGTTCATGCCAGACTTGCTGACCTATGGTGGTCTGTACGATAGCATTGCTTCGTATGCCAAGCAGATGGGGTTGAAGGTGATTTCCGCCTATGATCAAGGCTTCTTGAACCCGAACCGGCGCAATGGCGGCTTTATCGACGGTAAGGGGGACAAGATACGGCGTCCGTTCCGCATGACGAGCGGGAACCTGTCCCATCGAGAGTTTGCCGACTATCTGGCGAAAGAGGGGTTAATCTTCGGACGTACCACGATTACAAACTCGATGGCGCCGGGTACGTTGGACTGTAGTCCTGTGCCGTCGGATAGCGTCTGTATCCAGCATCGGCGTCACTTGGTTACCGACCTTTCGGCGACGGATACATTGATTTACATCGACGACCCGACCTATATGAATGAGATTGCCTGCTGGGAAGGACACTATAAAGAGCTGAACATGGTGAAGATCGGGAAGGAGCTGATTCACTATCTCGGTGTATCGGATACGGCACCTTACCGCCTCTTGAACGTGACGCGCGGGTATTGGAATACCGTCCCGACGGCGCATCAGAAGGGGGACAACGTAGACAAGCCACAGGTAACAGTCGGCTGGGGCTATCAGGGGTTGATACCGAACTTGGAGTTACAGGATGAGATTGCCCGCCACTATGCGGATATATGTAAGAACAGCGGTATCGGTTATTACGACTTAGACGGGCAGGAATTCCTGTTCCACAGCGGATTCGGAAGCTATTCGGTGAAGCGTTTCTTCCGCAATATGTTTGAGAAGGCGAAGGAATACGGGTTGCCCGATATTCGTTTTACCGGCGCAACCCTGTCGGAAGGCTCTTGGCACTACCAGAGCATCTGGAACGTGGGAGGTGGTCTGAACATGTATGACGCCGACAAACGGATGTGGGGCAGCACGACCAGTCAGGGGAAAGACTTGCGCGATGTGACCTATGCCAACTTCTTCCCCTCGTCGTTTGGCATGAACTTCCCGATTACGGCAACCTCGACCGTCGAACAATATGAGCATATCGAGGCGACGGCCGTCGGCTATGGTGCGACTTACAGCCTGCGCGTCGGACAGAAAGACGTGGAGAGTTGTCCGCAGAAATATGCCATCTTCAACGTCATTCGGACATGGGAAGAGGCACGGCGGGCAGATGCCTTCCCGACGCATATCCGGAAATTGCTCCAAGACCCTGCCCTGAGCTGGCGCCTGGAAGAGAAACCCGATAAAGCCGGGTGGACACTCTTCCGAATGGAGAACGGACAGAAACAACAGTCGTATGATTTAGTACCCGGACCGAACGGGCAGAAACAATAAAAACAAATATCAATGAAAAAAGAAATTTTATTAGCAGTCGGCTTATTATCGATAAGCTTTTTATCAGCCAAAGAGTATCATGTATCCCCCTCCGGTAGCGACGCCGGAGAGGGTACACAGGCATCGCCATTTCGAACAATCAACTATGCCGCCCAAGTGGCACTGCCGGGCGACACGGTGACGGTGCACAACGGTGTCTACCGCGAGTGGGTCAATCCCCTGAACGGAGGCGAAAGTCCCCACAAGCGCATCCTCTACCGTGTGGCAGCGGGTGAGAAGGCAGAGCTGAAAGGCTCGGAGGTTGTGACCAACTGGAAGCGGGAGAAGAAGGAAAAAGGTGTATGGAAAGCAGTCGTCCCCAACACCCTCTTCGGTGACTATAACCCCTTTAACGAGAAACTGTATGGTGACTGGCTCTGGTCGAAACATACCTTCCACACCGGCGACATCTACCTGAACGACGTCTCTTTATACGAGACCACCTCGCTGGAGAAGGTATTCACGCCCGACACCATCCGCAGCCTGCGCGACCCGGAAGGCACGACCCGCGTCTGGTACGCCGTCGTGGAGGCTGAGCAGACCACCCTTTATGCGAACTTTGGTACGGTAGACCCCAACAAGGAGACCGTCGAAATCTCTGTCCGCCCCACCTGTTTCTACCCGACTCGGCAGGGGGTGAACTACATCACCCTGCGCGGTTTCCACATCAGCCAAGCCGCTACGCGCTGGGCTGCACCGACGGCAGAACAGGTCGGCATGGTGGCGACACACTGGTGCAAAGGGTGGATCATTGAGGACAACGTCATCAAGAACTCCCGCTGCAACGGCATCACGCTGGGAAAGGAACGCGCCAGCGGACACAACCTCGAGTGCACCGACAAGCGACTAGACGGTACACATCACTACATAGAAGTCATCTTCAACACCCTGCGGCTGGGCTGGAGCAAGGAGCAGGTAGGCTCACACATCGTGCGCAACAACGTCATCTCCGACTGCGAACAGACCGGTATCTGCGGCAGCATGGGCGCAGCGTTCAGCGAGATTTACGGGAATCATATCTACAACATACTGGCGAAACAGCAGTTCGGCGGTGCGGAGATGGCAGGCATCAAACTGCATGGCGCGATTGACACCTATATCCACCACAACCGCATTCACCGCTCTGCGCACTATGGTATCTGGCTCGACTGGATGGCGCAGGGTTCGCGTGTTTCCTCCAATTTGCTGTATGAGAATCTGGCGCAAGACCTCTTCTTCGAAGTCGATCACGGGCCATACGTCGTGGACAACAACATTGCACTCTCCGCACGCTCCATCCAGGAAAATACGGACGGCGGCGCTTATCTCCACAATATCTTCGCAGGTGACGTGGTGCGCTACGACGACTCGCGCTACACGCCTTACCACCTGAACCACTCGACAGAGGTGAAAGGCTTCCGTACCATCACGGAGGGCGACCACCGTTTCTATAACAACCTCTTCGTTGGAGGGGATGATGCCAAGAAGAAATACGGGTTGGTGGCGTTCGATGCCTCCAAGTGGCCCATCGCCGCAGCGGACAATCTCTTCTTGAACGGTGCCAAACCGATGACCGACAAGGAGCAGGGATGGACGATGGAAAACGAAACCCCGAACCTCCGCATCGAGGAGACGGCGGACGGCGTCTATCTGATTTCGGACATCGACTGCGCGGAACTGGCAGCCTTCAAGGGCAAGCCGGTAGATGCCCAGCGGCTGGGCGTGGCGAAACTGTCGGGTTATCCATTCGAGCATCCGGACGGGACGCCTTTCGTTTTGGACAAGGATTATTTCGGCAAAACGCGCTCCGGACAGGCACCGACCGTCGGCCCCGTAGAGACGCTTCCGCACGGTAACCGCATCAAAGTATGGTAGGCTGAAAAAAGACCGGCGTGTAGTTCCAATTACACGCCGATCTTTTTCCTGATACAATGTGATGAATTGAAACACCTAATAACAAACATCTAATCTTTAATAGAAATACAGAATGAAATCAGGAATCTTAGCTGCGCTACTTGCCTTCGGACTGTCGGCAAGTGCGGGAAGCTCGCTTCCTCTTCCGGCAAATGCATCGGATAGCGGAGTGCCATATAAAGGAAACAGCTTTCTCCCTGTGGAGGCGACACCGGGCTACCGCCTGTTGGGTTGCTTCTATGAAGAGGCACGCTTGAAGGCGTGCGAAAACCTTTCGGGCGGGCTATCTCCCTATTGGGACGCGCAGGTGGAACAGACGGAAGTACCGGACGGGATGCTTTACACCTTCCGCTTCGTCGCCAAGCAGGCGATGCGTGACGCAGGTGTGGCGGTGGCGTTCGACCCATCCCGCTGGACGAGCGACAATTATGTGATGATACCTGCTTCGGTCTACAACGGTAATCGGCAGCGTATTGTCAATCGCGAGTATGCCACCGGGCTGGACGCGACGGACTATTACCGCCCCGATTTGGCGTTGACATCGAACCCCATCCCGCAACTTTCGCCGGAGTTTGGTACCCCTTCACGCTTGGAAGTGCTGGTCAATAATGCCGCTACGCCTGCAATTACCTATTTAGACCGGGCGACGCAGACGGGGACGATTCTGCTGACGGATCAGGGTATCCTGCGCGATGGCCGCGTGTATGACCACGGTTTGATTGTGGAGGAATCGAGAAACCGCGACCGGGCGTCGTTCGTCATCAGCGCGCCGGGTGTGCGCGAGCGGAAGCCGGAGTTTATCGGTTTCAGTGAGAGTCCGGATCGCGGTATCGCGGTGAAGGCGGGGGAAGAAATCGTCATCCGCGTGACGAAGCTCACTTTTCATTGCGAAGATGTGCCGGCATTGTTGGCACGCTTCATGGAGAACCGGAAGCGGCACACCGCACAGGCGCCCCGCAACCTGATGCCTATGAGCGAGGTTTGGACGCGGATGGTGCGAAACATTGACGAACGCTATTATAAAGGAAGCGACGGGACGGAGTTCTACTGCCCGGAAAATGCCAACTGGATGTCGTATGGCTGGATTGGCGGACTGATGAATACCTACCCGATGTTGGCGCTGGGCGACGCGGAACATTTGGAACGAGTTGTCCATACGTTCGATTTCTCCCTGTCCCGTGCGAAGGGAAAGAGCGGTTATTATTACGATGTACTTAATTCAGACGGGAAGGTTTTGCTTCGCGATGCGGCAAAGACGATGAAGGAAATCGGGCTGACCCGCAAGAATGCCGATGTGCTCTATTGGATGATTAAACAGTTCAATCTGTTGAAGTTGCAAGGGAAAGGCGATGCCATCCGCCCCGAGTGGGAAGAAAATGTCCGTCTGCTGGCAGATGCCTTCGTGTCGACTTGGAAGAAAGCGGGCACGTGGGGAAAT
>CALUTX010000346.1 GCA_944323815.1 uncultured Parabacteroides sp.
TGAGATCCTGGTGGGGAACTTCAGCGAGCTGGACAGCCAGCGGTACCTCACCTTCGGGAATGGCACCGTGTACCTGTTCCATCGTTAACGGCCCTAAACTGCGGATGGAGGGCATGAGCAGGGTCATGGTCGCTTCGTTAAACAATTCGCTCGGCGCAAAACGGAGCAGATTCAGCATGAATTGCTGGTAGGCAATCACCTGATAATCGGGTGCCAGCTGAGAAGGGCTGATGGCTTTCCCGATCAGATTGATAATCATGTTGTAAAATACACTGAAGAACAACCAGATGGCCACACACGCCAATGCCGATGTCGCCGCCTGCTTGAACCGGATGGAGAAGAAGATGGACAAGTTCAGCCAGAACGCCACGTAGAAGAGGCTCACGATGAGAAAGAAGACAATCCGCATGAACTCCTCCGCCGTCGGCGGGATGCCGATGGCAATCAGTCCGAATCCCATCACCAAGAACCCTAAGACAAACAGCATGATGCCGATGACGCTCAACGCCGCGACAAACTTCGCATTGATAAGGTAGTCGCGGTGGATCGGTTGCGAGAGGATGCGGCTTAGCGTTCCCTTGTTCTGTTCCGAGTTGATGGCGTCGAAACCTAACGCAATGCCGAGCAACGGTCCCAAGAAGCTGATGAAGACGACGAACGAAGGCAGTGTCCCGTCCGATACCGTGAACAGCTTCAGGAACAGGAACGCACTGTCGGGGTCGTTCGGCTTGATGGCCTCGCGGATGTTGCTCAGGGCAGTGTAGAGCGAACCCATACAGGTGAGCGCGATGATGGCAATCAGGATGATGAAACGCCAACTCCTTACATAGTCGGCAATCTCCTTGTTGACGATGACCCAGAAGGGATGGTTTGTATTACTCATGACTCTGTCCTCCTCCAAAATAGCGGTTATAGATGTCGTCCAGCCCGTGCGGTTGCTTGTGCAGGTCGGTCAGCTCGATTTCGGCCAACAGCTTGCCGCCACCGAACAATCCCACGCGGTCACACACCTGCTGCACTTGGTTCAGGTGGTGCGACGAGAACAAGACCGTCAGTCCCTCTTCGCGGCTCAGCTGAAGAATCAGCTCCATGAACTCCTGCACGCCGGCCGGGTCGATACCCGACGTCGGTTCGTCCAAGATAATGACTTCGGGGCTTTTGATGAGCACGTCGGCTACGCCTAAGCGTTGGCGCATACCTTTGGAGTACTTTCCGGTCTTCTTGCCCGCCTCTTTGGTCATCCCGACGCGGTCGAGCAGTCGCTCCGCCTTCTCGCGCGCCTCCTCACGAGGGATGCCGTTCAGGGCGGCGGTGTAGAGCAGGTTCTCGATGCCGGTCATGTCTTCATAGAAGCCTACGTCTTCGGGCAGGTAGCCCACTTTGCGTTTGACGTCGATGGGGTCGGTGGTCGAGTTGATGCCGCAGACCTTCACCGTTCCGGAGGTCGGTTCGGTCAGCCCTAGCATCATCAGGATGGTGGTCGATTTACCTGCCCCGTTGGGGCCTAACAGACCGAATATCTCGCCCTTGCGGATGGAGAGGTTCAGGTTGTCGACCGCCGTGAAATCCCCATACTTTTTCGTCAAGCCGGAGAGTTCGATCACATAAGGGGCCTCCATGCTTATCTCCTCCCATATTTACGGAACAGGTAATAGACGCCGCCTAAAACCACCACGATAATCAGGATGCCCAGCCAGCCGTAAATCATCGGTGTGTGAACAGAGAGGCGGAACTCGGCCGTCGTGTTGACTTCCGGTGTCTTGGCGGTTATCTTGGCGATGTAGTCGCCGGGCAGGGCTTTGGATGCCGCTTTGACTGTGGCCGTTACGTTGGTGGTACTGCCGGCTGTCATCTTGTCAATCTTGGCAGGGTCGAAGGTGACTTCCCAGTCGACCGGCTTGTTGGCGGTCAGTTGGATATCTTTCAGCTCGGCAGAGCCTGTGTTGCGAATGACAAGGTCGATGCGCTTGATGCTTCCTGCCGTAATGTCGGAACTCATTAGTCCGCGCGGCGTGGTCAGCTCGATGTCGTACGAGCCGGTGACGACCACCTCCAGCTCCATGTCGGCCGAGGTCGAGCTGGTCGTCGCGCGAACGGGTATCTTATAGCTGCCTGCCTGTACGCTGGCCGAGGGAGTGATGTCGATGGTGATGTTCTCCGTCGCATTAGCCTCGACCTGAGCGGAAGTAGCCTGCTTGCCCTGCACACGGAAGACGACGTTCCAGCCGCGCGGGGCGTCGGCCATCAGGGCGTAGCGCTGCTGCTCGGCGGTCTGGTTCTTCAGCGTGGCGTTGAAGTTGAAGGGCGACTTGGCGTTGCCCTGCATATTGGGCTGCTTGGTGGTGAACTCGGTCTGGTACGTGCCCTGTTCGGAGACTGTGACGCTGAGGGGCAACTCGGCGCCCTCGTCGGTCGATACAGTGAAGCGGTACGTCCCTTTGTTCACCTTGAAGGGGACGTCCACCTTGAGCGAGAAGTTTTTCTTTTCTCCCGGTAGGACAGCGATTTCGCTCACTGTGAAGCCGCCCGCCTTCAGCTCGTACTTCCAGCTGCGGGGCAGGCCCTGGATGCGGAGCGTAGCGCTTTGTGTCGCGTCGCTGTTATTGATGATGTCTACATTATAATTAATAGACTCGCCGGGCGGCACCGAAATCTTGGTGTAAGGGGTGTATAACTTGACGTACCCGTCTGCGCCGTAGGCGCGTATACCCATGGCCAGCAACATGCAGAGGAGCATGGGCAGTAGATTCAACAGTTTTCTTCTCATAGATATAAATTTTTTTGTTTAAAGATGGTTATCAATTACAACGCGCAAAAATAGGGAGATTCTCTATTACCTACTCTTAAAAGTGTTCAAAAAGTGATAGCAAGTGGTTTGCGGGCGAGGCGGCGCGTGCGGGCGGGAAGCATTTTGGGGCTTTTCCCGTATGTAAACTTGCCGATGTCGGGGAGAAAACCTATCTTTGTCCCTGGTGAAAGTTATACATCACGGCGTGGTTTATGTAAATCACGTCGTGATGTATATAATTCACATCGTGGTTTATATACGTCACGACGTGATTTATAACTCTTTCCCGTAAGTAAGATAGTTTTAGATCAGGTAGAACCAAACATTTACTTCTATGTGTGCGAAATATGTGATGCAGGAGGCGGTAGACCTCAACAACGAAGGAAAGACGTTGCGCTATCCGCGCATGGTGATGGAGCAGTGCTGCGAGACGGACGAGCTGGCGCGGTGGGTCGCCTCGGGGACGACCTATGGCGAGGGCGAGGTGCGGGGCATACTCAGCGAGGTGGCGCGCTGGATGGCGCTGACGATGGCCCAGGGGCGTTCGGTGCGGCTCGAAGGGCTGGGCCTTTTCACCCCCGCGCTGGGCTTGCGGCGGGGGAAGGAGCGCGAAGAGGCGGACGGGAGCACGGGGCGGCGCAACGCGTCGAGCATCCGGGTGAGCCGCATTCATTTCCGTGCCGACCGGGAGCTGGTGCGGGCGACGGACCGCCATTGCGTCCTCGAACGCGCCTCCGGACAGGGGCGCCGCAGCGTCTCGAAATACACGCCCGAGGAACGGCTCGCGCTGGCGCAACGCTATTTGGAACAGCACCCGGCGATGAGCATCGGCGACTATGCGGCGCTGACGGGCTTGAGCGCGAGTACGGCGGGCCGCGAATTGCGCCGCTGGTATCAGACGCCCGGGACGGGCATCGGCGCAAGCGGCTTCGGGACGCACCGGGTGTATGTGAAGAGGGAGGAGGGATGAGTGAGAATTATCTGCATTTTTTCTGCGCATATCTCAGGGATTTTGTGTAAGTTTGCGTGCGCTAAATAAACAGTGTACATTATCTATACAGAACTTAAATATATAAAGTTATGCAATCGATTGACAATTTCAACTTTGCCGGTAAGAAGGCATTTGTGAGAGTGGACTTCAATGTCCCTCTGGACGAAAACTTTAACATTACGGACGACACGCGTATCCGCGCGGCTCTTCCGACCCTGAAAAAGATCTTGGCAGACGGTGGCAGCGTGATCATCGGTTCGCATCTGGGACGTCCGAAAGGCGTGACGGATAAATATTCTTTGAAGCACATCCTGAAACATGTTTCCGACAAGCTGGGCGTAGACGTTCAGTTCGCAAGCGACTGCGTGAGCGAAGAGGCAGGAGCTAAGGCGGCTGCTTTGCAACCGGGTGAAGCGTTGTTGCTCGAAAACCTCCGCTTCTATGCGGAAGAAGAGGGCAAACCGCGCGGTTTGGCTGAAGATGCGACGGACGAAGAGAAGAAGGCAGCTAAGAAAGCGTTGAAAGAGAAACAGAAAGAGTTTGCCAAGACATTGGCTTCCTACGCAGATGTCTATGTGAACGACGCGTTTGGTACGGCTCACCGTGCACATGCTTCAACGGCTATCATGGCGGATTATTTCGATGCTGACCACAAGATGTTCGGTTATCTGATGGAGAAAGAGGTAAAGGCTGTGGATAAGGTTTTGAACGATATTCACCGTCCGTTTACGGCAATCATGGGTGGTTCGAAGGTCTCTTCTAAGATTGACATCATCGAGAACTTGCTGAACAAGGTAGACAACCTGATTATCACCGGCGGTATGACTTATACCTTCACGAAGGCGCAAGGCGGTAAGATTGGTAAGTCTATTTGCGAGGACGACAAGCTGGATTTGGCGCTCGAACTGATTCAGAAGGCCAAAGATAAAGGGGTGAATCTGGTATTGGCGGTTGATGCGAAGATTGCTGACGACTTCAGCAACGACGCGAAGACTGACTTCGCTCCGGTTAACGAGATCCCTGACGGTTGGGAAGGTCTGGACATCGGCCCGAAGACAGAGCAACTGTATGCCGACGTCATCAAGTCTTCGAAGACTATCCTGTGGAATGGTCCTGCCGGCGTATTCGAGTTTGATAACTTCACGCATGGTTCACGTGCCATTGGTGAGGCTGTCGTGGAGGCTACAAAGAACGGCGCTTTCTCGTTGGTAGGCGGTGGCGACTCGGTTGCTTGCGTCAACAAGTTCGGTTTGGCAGACGGCGTATCTTACGTTTCGACAGGTGGTGGTGCGTTGCTGGAGGCCATCGAAGGCAAAGTGCTTCCGGGTATCGCAGCCGTAAAAGGCGAACCGTATAAATAATTAAGGGAAACCAACTTGACTTTTTGATAGGGGGGCGGCATCTCTCTCTTTGAGGGGGAGCCGCCTTTTCTTCTATATTTTTTGTACCTTTGTGGCTCAATAAGATTAATCGAAAAAACAGGATAAGAAAATGGCAAAAGAGCTGAAAGAACTGACCTCGCGAAGCGTGAACTACTCGCAGTGGTATCAGGATTTGGTCATCAAGGCGGATTTGGCGGAAAACTCGGCCGTGCGTGGATGCATGGTCATCAAGCCCTATGGATATGCTATCTGGGAGAAGATGCAGCGTATCCTCGATGATAAGTCTAAGGAAACCGGTCATGTGAACGCTTACTTCCCGTTGCTGATTCCGAAATCGTTCTTGAGTAAGGAGGCTGAACATGTCGAAGGATTTGCAAAGGAATGTGCAGTCGTGACCCATTATCGATTGAAGACGAACCACGACGGGACGGGTGTTGTGGTTGACCCGGCTGCCAAGCTGGAAGAAGAGCTGATTATCCGCCCGACTTCCGAAACGATTATCTGGAATACCTATCGGAACTGGATTCAGTCTTATCGCGACCTGCCGATTCTCTGCAACCAGTGGGCAAACGTAATGCGCTGGGAGATGCGTACGCGCTTGTTCCTTCGCACGGCGGAATTCCTCTGGCAGGAAGGACATACGGCCCATGCAACTCGCGAAGAGGCAGAAGCGGAAGCCAAGAAGATGCAGGGCGTTTATGCCGATTTTGCGGAGAACTACATGGCGATGCCCGTTATTCGAGGCGTCAAATCGGAGAGCGAACGCTTTGCAGGTGCACTCGATACCTATACAATCGAGGCGATGATGCAAGACGGAAAGGCGCTTCAGGCCGGAACTTCCCACTTTTTGGGGCAGAACTTCGGGAAAGCGTTTGACGTCACCTTTATCGACAAGGATGGAAAGAGCGATTATGCATGGGCAACGTCGTGGGGCGTCTCGACGCGTCTGGTTGGTGCCTTGATTATGTCCCATTCGGATGACAACGGACTGGTGTTACCGCCTCACTTGGCACCGATTCAGGTGGTTATCATCCCGATTTACCGCAGTGTGGAGCAACTCGCAGCTATCAGCGAGAAGGTCGCCGGCATCGTCGAACGGCTGAAAGCGCTGGGCATCTCTGTCAAATATGACGATGCGGACAACCGCAAACCGGGTTGGAAGTTTGCCAACTACGAGCTGAAAGGGGTTCCGGTGCGCCTGGCTTTGGGCGGACGTGACTTGGAAAACGGCACGATTGAGGTGATGCGCCGCGATACACTGGAGAAAGAAACGATTGCTTGCGAAGGCATTGAGCAATATGTCAAGAACCTCTTGGAAGAGATTCAGCAGAATATCTATAAAAAGGCCTTAGACCGTCGTATCGCCCGCACCATCACCGTCGACACATACGACGAATTTAAGGAAAAGATTGAAGAAGGTTACTTCATCATGGCGCATTGGGACGGTACGCCCGAAACCGAAGAGCGGGTGAAGAACGAGACGAAAGCCACTATCCGCTGCATCCCGCTGGATGGCGACAAGACACCGGGCAAATGTATGGTGACCGGCAAGCCTTCGGCACAGCGCGTATTGTTCGCCCGTGCGTATTAAGTTTGGAATGGGGTGATATAGGCTGCCAAACGGCTCGGCAATCGTTGTCGATCCGTTCGGCAGCTTTTTTTATTGGTTCGGCAGCGAATCGACGGCGAAACGGCTTGGGATTTCGTCCATGATGCGGAACAGTTCGTCCACCGTTTCGGCCCGGAGCATGGCGACGCGCGTCTGTTTGAAATCCGGAATCCCCTTGAAAAGCGGCGTGGCGGCAAGGTGGCGGCGGATGTGCAGGATGCCGCGTCGTTCGTCCAGCCGTTCGACGCTCTGCGTGACCTGTTGCTTCAGGATGTTCAGGTACCAT
>CALUTX010000347.1 GCA_944323815.1 uncultured Parabacteroides sp.
GGAACAGATTGTTTCAACAGGAATTATTGACTCTTATTTTGCAAAGTTAAAACGGAATTTGTCTATCGACGTAGCAGTTGTGGGCGGTGGTCCGTCCGGCATCGTGGCAGCTTATTATCTGGCGAAAGCGGGAAAGAAGGTGGCTCTGTTCGACCGTAAGTTGGCTCCCGGCGGCGGCATGTGGGGCGGCGCGATGATGTTCAACGACATCGTGGTGCAGGAAGAGGCGATGCCCATTGTACGTGAACTGGGCGTCAGCTATCAAGATGCCGGCAACGGGACTTACATCATGGACTCCGTGCATACGACTTCCGCACTGATTTATCACGCGACACAGGCAGGCGCGACCATCTTCAACTGTTATTCGGTCGAAGACGTCGTTTTCCATAACGATGCCGTAGCTGGCGTAGTGGTCAACTGGGCGCCTGTCATTCGCGAGGGAATGCACGTCGACCCGCTGACCATCATGGCAAAGGCTGTCCTCGAAGGGACGGGACACGATTGCGAGATTGCCCGCGTCGTAGCACGCAAGAATGACATCAAGTTGAATACACCGACAGGTGGCGTCATCGGCGAACGCTCGCTGAACGTCGAACTGGGCGAAGCCACCACCGTCGAGAACACGAAAGAAATCTATCCGGGTCTCTTCGTCTCCGGCATGGCAGCCAATGGCGTGAGCGGCAGCTTCCGCATGGGACCGATCTTCGGCGGCATGCTGATGAGCGGCAAGAAAGCAGCAGAACTCATCTGCGCCAAGTTAGACCGATAGGCCGGTTTTCATCCCATCAAAGTTCCACCTGCACAAGCCTTTAAATTCATGCAAGTGGAACTTTGTTTTTATGCCAGTGGGATTTAGGTTTTATGGCAGTGGAAAATTTATTCCTTGCAACCTGGTTGTAAATTCCTTGAACCATAAGTCTTTTATTGCACAGCCGGAAAAAACTTGCTATTTTTGTCCTGCAATAAGAAACAAACGATGCGAAAGAAGGTGTATCAATATGTCATGTTGTTTGCCAGTGTGGTAATGTTGCTGAGCGTGGTCGTTCCGCATCATCATCATGCCGACGGTTCGCCGTGTTATCGCTGGCTTGCGGTCGAGCTGGCAGGCGAAGAGCACGAACAGCCGGCGCATCACGACTGTGGATGCAATGGACACAATATCGCGCTCAACACCGTGCTTAGCCAGCAGGCTACGGATGGCGACGCTCATCAGCACCTTTTCCCGCTGCTTGTCCTCTTCGATTCCGTCAATCCGGTTCCTCCGCTTATCCACCGTCTTTGTCGGGACGGGAGCGAGTGGTTCTTTGCCGAAGCGCTTCCGGATGCGCGGCTTGCTGCCGCGTCGGGGCGGCGTGCGCCTCCGTTTGATGTATGTTGATTTCGCTCTGCCTTGAGCGGTTTTTCTCGGGGAATATAAAATCAAATTTACATTAAACGAATCATTGAACATGAAGAAAATATCCATTATGTGGGTGCTGTGCGCCTACATCTTAGCGGGTTGCCAGTCGCATACGGCATCCCACGACGAGCACGATCATGAGGCTCACGAACACGAAGCGGGTCACGTACATGACCACGAACACGAACATGAACACACGGCTGACGAACATACAGGCGAAACACACGCCGGTGAAATCGCCTTCAAAAAAGCGCAAGCAGAAGCCGTCGGCCTTCAGACTCGGAAAGTAACGCCGGGCGCATTTACCAACGTCATCAAAGCCAGCGGCCGCGTGTTGGCTGCGCAGGGAGAAGAATCGACCATTGTGGCAACCGTGCCGGGCGTAGTCGTTTTCGGGAAACTTCCATTCATCGAAGGGACGGCCGTTCGCAAAGGACAACCGATCCTGAATTTGGCTTCCAGTAACCTGTCAGAAGGGAACGTCGCTATCCGAACTCAATCCGCATACGAAAAGGCGAAGAAGGAATATGAACGGATGCAATCGCTCATCGGCGACAAGATTGTCTCTGCTAAAGACTTCGAGCAGGCACGGTTGAATTATGAGAATGCAAAAACTGCATGGGAAGCCGTCAAAGGCAAACAAACCTCCGACGGAGTTTCGGTTGTTGCGCCGCAAAACGGTTATCTGAAGAACCTGTTGGTGAAAGAGGGCGATTATGTTTCCGTCGGCCAGCCTTTGGCGACGGTTACGCAAAACAACCGGTTGATGCTTCGCGCCGAGGTATCAGAAAAATATTACCAATCACTGCCTGTGATTCGTTCTGCCAATTTCCGGACGCCATATGACGACCAGACTTATCAGCTTTCTGAGCTGCACGGTCGCCTGCTTTCTTATGGTAAATCGTCCGACGCAAATGCCTTTTACATTCCTGTGACCTTCGAATTCGACAACAAAGGGGCGATTATTCCCGGTTCTTTCGTCGAAATTTATCTGCTGACGGCTCCGATGGAAAATGTCATCAGTGTGCCCGCTTCCGCCCTCATCGAGGAACAGGGCATCTACTCCGTTTTTGTTAAGGAACACGAAGAGGCATACCGGAAGGTGTCTGTCACATTAGGGGCTGACAACGGTAAGGAGGTGCAAATCCTAAGCGGTCTGAAAGCAGGCGACGAAGTTGTCACCGAAGGGGCTTATCAAATCAAACTGGCTTCGGCTTCAAATGCGATTCCGGCTCATACACACAACCATTAATCAATTGACAATTAACAATGGACAATTGACAATTATTTGTTTCACCGAACGCGAAGCTTAATTGTCAATTAAAAACGAAGTTTCTATGTTAGACAAGATTATACATTATTCGCTACACAACAGGTTGCTGATTCTGATTTGTTCCCTGTTGCTGATGTTTGCGGGAGGCTACACGGCGTTTCATACGGACGTGGATGTCTTTCCCGATTTGAATGCGCCGACCGTCGTTGTCATGACCGAAGCGAATGGTATGGCACCTGAAGAGGTCGAACGCCTGGTGACCTTCCCGGTGGAAACGGCTGTCAACGGCGCGACCAACGTGCGCCGTGTGCGCTCCTCGTCGACGACCGGCTTCTCGGTTGTCTGGGTCGAATTTGACTGGGGCATGGACATTTATCTGGCTCGCCAGATTGTTTCGGAAAAGCTTGCTGTGGTGAGCGAAAGCCTTCCGGAGAACGTGGGCAAACCGACCTTAGGACCGCAATCCTCTATCCTCGGTGAGATGATGATTATCGGATTAACGCTTGATGAAACAAAAGCCGCCGGAGAACCCACTACGCAGATGGAATTGCGTACACTTGCCGACTGGACTATCCGTCCGCGCTTGCTCTCGACGGGTGGCGTGGCGCAAGTAGCTGTCATTGGCGGTGACATCAAGGAGTATCAAATCCTGCTCGACCCTGCCCGCATGAAGCATTACGGCGTGACGCTCGACGAGGTGATGGCCGTTACCCGCAACATGAACCGCAATGCCAACGGCGGCGTGCTCTATGAATATGACAACGAATACATCATCCGCGGCGTGCTCTCGACTACCGACGCGGCGGAAATCGGAAAAGGTGTCGTCAAAACGATTGCCGGCTCGCCCGTTTTGCTGGAAAACATCGCCACTGTCAAGATTGGCAGCAAAAGCCCCAAGCTGGGCATGGCATCCGAAAGGGGAAAACCGGCCGTCTTGATTACCGTCACCAAGCAGCCGAACACGAGTACGCTCGAACTGACGGACAAACTCGATGCCGTCATGGCCGACCTGCAAAAGAACTTGCCGCCGGACGTACATGTCTCGACCGACGTCTTCCGTCAGAGCCGCTTCATCGACAGCTCCATCGACAATGTAAAACGGAGTCTTTTTGAAGGAAGCCTTTTCGTCGTCATCATCCTGTTCCTTTTCTTGATGAATGTCCGGACGACGATCATCTCACTTGTCGCGCTGCCGCTCTCGCTGCTTGTCTCGGTCTTGACCCTACATTATATGGGGCTGACCATCAACACGATGAGTCTCGGAGGTATGGCGATTGCCATTGGTTCGCTGGTAGACGATGCGATTGTGGATGTGGAGAACGTCTTCAAGCGTATCCGCGAGAACCGTGCCCTGCCTCCGTCGGAACGTCGTTCCATTTTGGATGTCGTACACGATGCCTCTTGCGAGGTGCGTATGCCGATTCTCAACTCGACGCTCATCATCGTCGTCAGCTTCGTTCCCCTCTTTTTCCTGAGCGGAATGGAAGGGCGGATGCTGATTCCGCTGGGTATCGCTTTCATCGTCGCCCTCTTTGCCTCTACGGTTGTCGCCCTGACGCTGACGCCGGTACTATGCAGCTACCTGTTGAAGGGGAAGAAACGAGAAGGAGAAGATACACCGCATAACTATGCGGAAGAGCTCCGCTTATCTATGCGGAAAGACTCCGCTTACCTATGCGGAAAAGCTCCGCATAACTATGCGGTAGATCCTCACCTGAGGGAGTCGTGGGTCGCCACCAACCTGAAGCGTGTCTATAAGAAAGCATTGGAGGGTGCATTGGAACACCGTCGTGCCGTGCTGGGCACGACCATTGTCCTCTTCCTGGTTGCACTGGGGACTTTCTTTACGCTCGGACGCAGCTTCCTGCCGCCGTTCAACGAAGGGTCGTTCACGATTAACGTCAGTTCGCTGCCGGGCATCTCGCTCGAAGAATCGGATGCCATCGGGCGACGCGCCGAGCTGCTTTTGATGGAAGTTCCCGAAATCCAGACCGTAGCCCGCAAGACCGGACGCGCCGAACTGGACGAACACGCGTTGGGCGTCAACGTTTCCGAAATCGAAGCGCCCTTTGTTTTGGGCGACCGGACGCGCGAGGAGGTGACGAACGACGTCCGCGAGAAGCTCTCGACCATCAGCGGGGCCACCGTCGAAACCGGGAAGCCCATCTCTCACCGCATCGACGCGATGCTCTCCGGGACGGAAGCTAACATTGCCATCAAACTGTTTGGGACAGACCTGAACCAGATGTTCACCATCGGCAATCAAATCAAAGAGGCTATTGAGGGAATCGAAGGACTGGTCGACCTGAAAGTGGAGCAGCAAATCGAACGCCCACAACTGACCATCACCCCGCGCCGTGAACTATTGGCGCAATATGGTATCACGCTGCCGCAGTTCGAAGAGTATGTGAACGTGATGTTCGGTGGTGAAGCGGTCAGCCAAGTGTATGACGAAGGGCGCACCTTCGACCTGACCGTCAAGACCTCCGATGAAAGTCGTCGCACGATGGAAGACATCCGCAACCTGATGATTGACGCCGGCGGGCAGAAGGTGCCGCTCAGCTATGTAGCAGACATCCGCTCGACAACGGGTCCGAACACCATCAACCGCGAGAACGTGCAGCGCAAAATCGTCGTCAGCGGCAACGTTTCCGAACGCGACCTGCGCAGCGTGGTCAATGAGATACAGGCGAAGGTCGAAGCCCAAATTGAATTACCCGAAGGGTATCATATCGAATACGGAGGGCAATTTGAGAGCGAACAGGCGGCAAGCCGTACCCTGCTCTTGACGTCGCTCATGGCGATTCTCGTCATCTTCATGTTGCTTTACCACGAATTTAAGGATGCACGGGAGAGTGGTGTCGTCCTGCTTAACCTGCCGCTTGCGCTGATTGGTGGCGTGTTTATCTTGCGCTTCACGTCGGG
>CALUTX010000348.1 GCA_944323815.1 uncultured Parabacteroides sp.
TGGAGGATGTCGACCTCTATATGCAGTCGCTTGGCGTCCCGGCACGCCGGAACGTGAACGATCCGCAGGTCATCCTCGGCGAACAGAAGTTCTACGAAGCCAAATGCCACCTCTGCCACGTGACGACGCTGCACACCCAAGCCGGGGGCTCGACTTTGCTCAACGGTACGCGCCTTCCTTGGCTTGGCGGGCAGACCATTCATCCCTATTCCGATTTCCTGCTGCACGACATGGGCTCGGAAATCATGGGTGTCGGGCTGAACGATAACTACGTCAGCGGCATGGCACGCGGCAACGAGTGGCGTACAACGCCGCTCTGGGGCATCGGCCTGCAAGAGACGGTCAACGGGCATACTTACTTCCTGCACGACGGCAGGGCGCGTAACCTCGTCGAAGCCATCATGTGGCACGGCGGCGAAGGGGAAGCCTCGAAGAACCTGTTCAAGCAGATGACGAAGGAGGAGCGCGACGCGGTTATCGCCTTCCTCAATTCACTCTGAAAGGGGGGAATATCCACCCGCATAAGGGTTGAGTGTTCACCCGCGTAAGGGTGGAAACACTAACCGTATAAGGGTGGACACTCAACCCTAAAAGAGGAACATTAACAAACAGATAAAGTGAAATAGAAATGAAGCATACAGTATATTATCTAATAGCCGCCCTGCTGCTTTTGCCGCTGGCGGCGCAAGCACAATATGAAGAGGATACGGAAAACGGCATCGTATCCTTAGCTGGCAAAGAGGGCTTCTCGATTGCCACCAAGCGGGGCGACTTCGTGTTCAAACCCTATCTGCTGGTACAGACCAGCGCGAACATCAACTATTATGACGACGAGGGACTCGACCCCGCCTATAATCAGGACAACGTCCACAACAGCGGTTTCTCCATTCCCTACGCCATACTCGGCTTCACCGGCAAGGCGTTCGACCGCGTCACTTTCAACCTCTCCATCAACGCCGCCGGAAGCGGAGGAAATATCTTGCAGCAGGCATGGTTCGATGTCGAGGTGAAGAAGCAGTTCGCTGTCCGCGTGGGGAAATTCAAGACCCCTTTCTCGCATGCCTACCTGACGACGCTTGGCGAAACGCTGATGCCCTCATTGCCCGTCTCACTCACTTCGCAGGTTATCTTGCCCTATTCGCTCAATGCCGTGACGCCCAACATCGGGCTGGGATTCGACCTCGGCGTCGAGGTACACGGGCTGGTGAAGGAGAAGTTCGGCTACGAAGTCGGTATCTTTAACGGAACCGGCAGTTCGGTGAACGTGGCGGACAAGACGTTGAGCGACGACTGGCACATTCCCTCGCTGCTCTATGCCGGACGCCTCACCTACATGCCGAAAGGCGTGATGCCCTCCAATCAGGGAAGCCCCAACCGTTTGCATGAAGACAAGCTGCTGTTCGGCCTCTCGGCATCGCTCAACGTCGAAAGCGAATCGGAAAGCACGAACGACACCCGCGTGGGTGCCGAGTTTGCCATGCTGAAGAACCGCCTCTATCTTGGCGCGGAAATTTATTACATGAATATCGGTTTCACCAAACGGCAGAAGATTGACGAAAGCTATAACTATCTGGGCGGCTACGTGCAGGGCGGTTACTTCGTTACTAACAAGTTACAGGCGACGGCACGTTATGACTTCTTCAACCGGAACGGGCTGGACGACGCCGGGTTCCTCAACATGCCCGCCGTAGGTTTCAACTATTTCTTCACAGGCGTCAACCTGAAGCTGCAAGCGATGTACCAGTTTATCGGCCGCACGGGGCACGACACGCAGCTCGACCGCGACAACGACGATTTGGGGCTGGCGATGCACTCCGGCACCGTCCTGCTGCAATATACCTTTTAAGCGAAGCGTATGAAACGGAATATGATTACACGCCTGTCCGCCCTGCTGTGCGCCGCCTGCCTCACCATTGCGTGTGACGACGGACGGATTTACGAAGAGGTGACGTCGGTGCAGCGCGAGGGCGGTTCAATCCGGCTTACGGGGCACGTCACCGGGCGCGACACATGGGCAAGTGGTTACAGCATCGTCCTCGCCGGTTTCGCCGACGGTAATGAATACGCGCAGACTGCCAAGGGGCTGACGACGGTCAATGGCGATTCGGTGGACGTCGTCCTAAGTGGCATCCCGAGCGAGGTGACGCAGATTGAGATTTGTGCTATCAATCGCCTGCGTAAACGGCTCTTTACCTTCTACGCTTCGGATTACACAGAGCAGGAAGACACGCTACGCATCGACGTGGGAAGTCTCGATATCGGGATGTACACGACAGTCCAGACAAACCTGTTCGACCGTACTTGCACGAGCTGTCACGGCGGCAGTACGTCGGCGGCACGCGGGCTGTATCTCACCGCGGACAGCAGCTACAAGGCGCTGGTCAATGTGCCGGCCGACCTGAGTCCGGAGGGAATGCCCTTCGTCACGCCCGGCGATGTGGAGCAGAGCTTCCTGCATCACGTCTTGAATAGCGACGTGTCTGCCGACTGGGGCATGGACCACAGCGACATGGTGACATCGAGCGACCTGCTGAACCTCGTGGACGACTGGATTGCGAACGGGGCTAAGGAATAATACAGAACAATCAAATATGGAATATAGAAAGAAACAGTATACAGACCGGGCGACAGTCGCCCAAATCAGTACATTTACCGGACGGGGAGGAACAACCGAATATCACCTTTTGTTGAACGGGACAGACCCGGCCCTGTCTTTCGCCGAGCAGTTGCAAAACCTACAACGCACGTATGCCGCTATTGTCGAAGAAGAGTTACCGGACACGGCGACCGCCGTTTTCCGCCGCTACTTCCTGAGCGATGCGGCCAATCAGGCAGATTGGGTGATGGCGTGGGAATGTGAAAACAGTTTTTGTGCCCTCTCCGTGGTCGAACAGGCTCCGGGAAACGGCACCAAGATAGCGCTTTGGACGTGGTTTCAAACCGGAATGACCGTCGAGACGACCCGGAATGGCCTATTGAAAGCCGAGCACAACGGATACACGCAATATTGGAGCGGTGGCGCGACAAACCACGCCTCCAACTCGGAATACCAGACGCGCCTGCTGCTCAACGATTATGTGTTGCAATTGACTGAGCAGGGATGCAAGCTGGCAAACGACTGCATTCGCACGTGGTTCTTTGTGCAGAACGTCGATGTCAACTATGCCGGTGTCGTCAAGGCGCGCAAGGAGGTGTTCGTTACGCAGGGCTTGACCGAAAAAACGCATTACATTGCCAGCACCGGTATCGGCGGCCGCCATGCCGACCCGGCCGTATTCGTACAGATGGACACCTACGCCGTGCAAGGTTTACACGCCGGGCAAATCCGTTTTCTCTCCGCCCCGACGCATTTAAACCCTACCTATGAATATGGGGTCACGTTCGAGCGGGGGACGTGCGTCACCTATGGCGATCGCCGGCATGTGTTCATCTCCGGGACGGCGAGCATCGACAACAAGGGCGAAATCCTTTATCCCGGCGATGTCTGTCGGCAGGCGGAGCGGATGATGGAGAATATCGAAGCCCTGCTCGATGAGGCGGGCGCGACGACGGCGGACGTGATGCAGGCGATTGTCTACTTGCGCGACCCGGCCGACTACACGGTGGTCAGCCGGTATTTGGAAAGCCGTTATCCCGCGCTGCCGTGTCTTGTCGTGCATGCGCCGGTCTGCCGACCGGGTTGGTTGATTGAGACGGAGTGCATCGCCGCTGTCCCGGCAGAGGAGGCATACGCGCCGCTTTAGTACCGAAGCGCAAAAGTCGCGAGTGAAAAGGAGGAAAAGAAGGATTTAAAGAAGGAAAAAAGAAAGAATGCCTGTCAATTTGCATATCACAATAGCCGAATCTTCAGCGATTGTCCGCTTGGGACTGGAATTGCAGCTGAAGTACCTGCCCGGTTTCCGCATCCGGCTGTCGGAAGTGACATCGCCCGACGGCTTGGCCGAGGGATTGCGGCGCAACAAGCCGGATGTCTTGATTGTCAACCCTGCCATACCCGGCGCAGCCGGTTTGCAACATCTGAAGGAGGAATGCGGTTGCCCGAATGTGAAATGCTGTGCTTTGCTCCTGCATCCGGAAGACCCGGCGTTGCTTCGTACATACGACGCACAGGTTTCCCTGTTCGACGACGCGGGCAGCCTTCGCCAGCTACTGGAACAGCTCATGGCAGAAAAACGGGCGGCTGAAGAGGACGACGACTCACAGACGCTGAGCAGCCGGGAGAAAGAGATTGTCGTCTGCGTGGTCAAAGGGATGACCAACCGCGAGATTGCCGACCGCCTCTATCTCTCCACGCACACCGTCATCACGCACCGGCGGAATATCGCCCGTAAACTCCAAGTACACAGTGCCAGCGGGCTGACGGTCTATGCCATTGCGAACAAACTTATCGAACTGAAAGATTTGAACGGCTGACGGCTGTTTGAATTATTTTCCTCCTTTCTCTTCTGCATCCCGCCAATAAACCTTATATTTACGCCAAATATCACAAGCACAGAAACGAAATATGGATCGAATCAAGAAAACGTATCATACAACAGAAGTACAAATCGCATCTTTCCACACCCCAAAAGGCATTACGGAATATCATGTCCTCTTCCAACAGACCGACTGCACGGAAGATTTCCGTACACAGTTGGCGCGCCTGCAAGCGGCCTATGACGCTGTTTTGGCCGAACTGCCGGGAAATCCGACCGCCCTTTTCAAACGCTATTTCCTGAGCGACGTGACCAACCAGACGGACGAACTGATGGAGCAGGAGCGGCTCGCTTCCTATTGCGCCGTTTCCGTCGTGCAACAGGCGCCGATGAACGGGACCAAAATCGCGCTTTGGGCTTGGTTGCAAACGGGCGTGCAGACGCAAGTCCTGCCCAATGGTATGTTTGAAGTCCATCACAATGGCTATCGTCAGCTGCTGAGCGCGAATTTGTGTAACCGGGCTGCCAATGCGGAATACCAAACTCGCCTGATCTTCAGGGATTATATCTTGCAACTGACAAACGCAGATTGTACCTTGGCGGCCAACTGCCTCCGGACATGGATATTCGTGCAGAACGTGGATGTCAATTATCCGGGCGTGGTCAAGGCCCGCAAAGAGGTGTTTGCCACGCAGGGACTGACCGAAGATACGCACTTCATCGCCAGCACCGGCATCGAAGGCCGCTACTTCAACCCGCTGGTGTTCGTCACGATGGATGCATACGCCGTTTTTGGCATCGTCCCCGAACAGATTCAATACCTGTATGCGCCGGAGAACTTGAACCGCACCTACGAATACGGGGTGACTTTCGAACGCGGGACGGCCGTTACCTATGGCGACCGTCGCCACATCTTCGTTTCCGGGACGGCAAGCATCGACAAACAGGGCGAAATTGTCTGTCCGGGCGACGTGCTCCGGCAAGCCGTCCGCATGATGGAGAATGTTTCCGCCCTGCTCGCCGAAGCCGATGCAACCATGGCCGACGTCATGCAGGCGATTGTCTACATTCGCGACACGGCGGACTATGCCAACGTGAAGCACTTTTTGGAAACCAACTATCCGGATTTGCCCTATGTGATTGTCCGCGCTCCCGTCTGCCGCACCGGCTGGCTGATCGAGATGGAATGCGTCGCCGTAACGGCTCAAGGCGACGAGCGTTTTGCCAATTTGTAACCCCTCTAAAGGAAACAAAACTTGCACTGCCATAAAATGCCAGATGCACTGCCATGAAATGTGGCGTGCACTGGCATGAAATAGCATTAAATCCATTGCCGGAAATTTTAGCATCTCCTGTTGCTTCGCCACCTCTGCATTTCCAGCAGTCGGCGGATGGGTAGCGAACCGGAGGAAACAGAGTCCGGCAACTGGAAGAGTGCGAATACCTCAAAACTTATACCCGATCGAAATCGTCCCGACGTGATATTTCGGCGATATACCGTCGTCATATTCTTTCGCCAGCGAAATGTCGTAACCCAACCGGAAGAACCAGCGTTTTACTTCGATACCCACCGTTGCCGTCACGCCCCAGTCGAACGCTTTGCCATAGTCTGCGCCTTGCATGAGGGTCGTCTGTTTCCAGTCGTTGGCAAAATAGGCACCGACATAGGCTCCGGCACTCACGAAGAAACGCGTATCTTCGGCAATCTCCCACGAAAAGCGGGCCCGAATCGGTACTTGCAACAGATGGCGTACCAAAGAGAGACGTTATATGACTTCACTTTATCGGAAAACCCCTATCAAAGAAGAGATATTTGAAAGAAAAGTTTTATATTTGTAGCATTCTAACAATTCAAAACATCTTACAACTATGACAACCCACCTGCGTGAAAAATATGTCAATCCTTACACCGATTTCGGATTCAAGAAACTTTTCGGCACCGAGATGAATAAAGAGCTGCTTATCAGTTTCATCAACAGCCTGCTCAAGGGGGAAGAAGAAATCCGGGATTTGACCTATCTGAACACCGAGCATCTCGGGATGCGCGAAGCCGATCGGAAAGCCGTCTTCGATGTCTATTGCGAGAATGAACGCGGTGAGAAGATACTTGTTGAAATGCAACGCGGCGAACAGCAGTTTTTCAAAGACAGAAGCCTTTATTATTCTACCTTTCCCATACGCGAACAAGGAGAGAAAGGGGAATGGAATTATGAACTGAAGACCGTTTACGTCATCGGTATCCTCAACTTTGCCATTGATGACCATAAACCGGATGATTATCTGCGTAAGGTGCAGTTAACCGATGTCCAGAGCAAAGAGGTTTTTTATGAAAAACTGACATTCATCTATTTGGAAATGCCTAAATTCAACAAGCGCGAAGAAGAGCTTGACGGAATGTTTGAGAAATGGCTTTTTGTCTTACGCAATCTTTCTCGCCTTATGGAACGTCCCAAAGCGTTGCAAG